>JAGVLI010001012.1 GCA_020054355.1 Planctomycetales bacterium
GTTGCGGGTGCCGACGCTGACCACGCCGATGGCCACCGGGTCCGTGCCCGTGCCCGGCGAGGCCACCCAGAAGCCGACCGGCACCGACTTGCTGTCGATGAATTCGACGGGCTTGAGGTCGCTGGCATCCACCTTGAGCATGGCCAGGTCGCACTTGTCGTGGACGCCGACGACGCGGGCCGCCAGTTCCCGGCCGTCCTTGAGCTTGCACAGGACGCCGCCCTTCAGTTCGCTGTATTTGGTGACGATCCAGCCGTCGGCGCCGACGACGGTGCCCAGGGCCGCGTCCTTGCCGTCGCAGACGATCCGCACCGTGCTGGTGCTCGGCTTGGCCACCACATCCTGAAAGACGGCCAGCACTTTCGGACTGCTTTTGAGGATACTCTTCGCATCGGTCTTGGACTGGGCGACCGCGGTCGAACCCAGGCACAAGCAGCAGGCGACGGCCAGGAGCCAGAAACGGCCGCCAAGGAAACGGTGCGGACCGGACATATAGGGAACTCCCTGGAATGGATGGCTAATGGGGGTTGGAATCATCAGTTCGTTGATGCAAGAGTTCAGGGCGACGGGCCAAACTGCCGTAGGGTCCGCTGTGCGGACCATTGAGCAATCACAGAGCATCACATTTCCGGCGGTTCAATGGTCCGCACAGCGGACCCTACGAGTTTGGTCCGGCAGCACTTAATCTCCGCGGCGGCCGACCTTGAGCTTGAGCGTCAGGTTTTCTTCCCCGCGCTTGACTTCGAGGGCCACCTCGTCGCCGGGCTTCTTCTTGCGGACCAGTTCGACCAGGGCGTCGAACTTCTCGACCATCTGGCCCTCGAATTTCTGAATCACGTCGTTGACCTTCAGGCCGGCTTTCTCGGCGGGCGAGTCCTTGACCACCTGGGTGATGACGCAGTCCTTGCTGTCCGGATCGCCCTGGACGCCCAGGTACGGCTCGTTGCCGCCGACCGGGAAGCCCGGGATGCCGCCGATGGACTCGCTCTTCACCAACTTGTCCCAGGTAGCGCGGTAGGTGTCCACCGGGACGTGGACGTTGGCGGTGATCGAACCGCCGATCCGGCTATGGATGCCGATGACCTTGCCGTTCATGTCGAAGAGCGGCCCGCCGGAATCGCCGCCGACCAGGCAGCAATCGGAGGTGACGGCGGTCTTGCCGTTGATGATGATTCGGCCGACGCGGACCACCGGCGAGCGGCCGGTCTTGTAGCCGCCCGGATGGCCGGTGGCGATGCACCAGGTGCCGGGCTTCAGTTCCGCGGAGATGCCCATCTCGATGAACGGCCATTCCTTGTCCTTCTCGACGATCTGGATCATGCCGCTGTCGATGCCCTTGTTCAGGCCGAGCGTCTTGCCCTTGACGCGCTTGCCGTCGGACAGGATCAGCGTGCAGTCCTTGCCGGGGGTGCCTGAAACGTGGCCGGCGGTCAGCACATGGCCTTCCTTGCTGACGATCACGCCGCTGCCGGAGGAACCGCCGATCTGCACGCCGACGGTGCAGGGAATGACCTTTTCCAGCACCGTCTTGACGCGGACCTGGATGGCGCGCAGTTCCTCGATGCTCTCGGGCGCGAGCTTGTCGAAGACGGCCGGCAGCTTGATTTCCGGCGGCTTCGGCTCGTCGGGCTTATCGTCGGCGGCCGGCAGCGAACCGGCAGTGCCCGCCAGCCAGACGGTCAGCAGCAGGAAGAGGAAGGCGAGGGTGGATTTGACCGGCCGATACCTTTCTGAGGAAGTCATGTCGCGCTCTCCGAGAGACCCCAGGTTCTTTTGCGGTGGGACTTCGCGCCAGCGGCGGCCGATGCTGGACCTTCGGCCGGGAGGTGCGGAACTGGCTCGATCCGGAACATAGCGTTGCGTGACGATAAGACGATTCGCCGAAACGTTCTTAACCACCCATTCTAAAGCAGCGGTCGCCGGGATTCCAGAGGGTGTGTCGCCGAGGCGCGTTTTTTCGCGGGCCAAGGAGATAAACCCCTGGAACCGGGAAGTGTTCCGGCAGATCAAGAGCTAGGTGCCCGCCTGCAACTGGAGAAAACGCGGTGCTGAACCGAGCCAAGGGGGCCGCACTAGGTCAGCGGCGCTTGGACCTGCGAATTCCACCGCAATTGACCAGGCTGCGGCGTGGATTGCCACGCCGCCGTTTCCATAGGATAGCAGACCGCTGTCAGCTGATTGCAATCTGCTATTCGATCGCTATCCAAGACAATCCTGCACAATCGGTTGCCCGCTCTACGCCCTGCCCCGCCAGCGTTTCCATTCCACCACCGACTCCACGAGTCCAGGCTTGCCCAGCACCGCTTCACCGATTTCGATGAGCAACGGATTCGGACGATGAACCTCCGGTTGCAAGATTGCGAGTGCATCGACCAGAGAACTGCGGCTGGCCATGATGATTACGGCCATCGCGGAACTGCGGGAAATACCCATCTGGCAACTGACCAGCAGATTGTCCTTGTCGCCGGTCCAGACCAATACTTCCTTGACGTGGAGCGGATGAGGGTGGACATAGCCGTCCGCTGGTCCTTCGATGTCGTCGAATTGAAGCATCAAAAATGACCGCGCCCGCCCTGCGATCGTGTCGGAGCCAGCGACGGCATAGGGATCGTGAGGCGAGGTGATAAACACGACATCGAATTGCCCCGGCGCGTCCTCGACAAGCCGCGCCGCTTCACGATGGCCGGCAATCTGGATTTTCATGCGAGGCCTCCAAGGATCGGGGTGCGCAAGCCCTATTCTCTCGAGGCTCCCAACCTGCCGTCAATGCTCCATGCAGGCGAGTGGAATCAATCTTTTGACCTCCGCTGGAACCCACCGGTAAAATACTGGCAGCCGAGCGTCACCCAGCCAGGCTGCTCGAAACCGCCGCCGGGAGGCGGGGTATACCTGGAAGGAACCGACAGCATCCCGTTTCTCCACACCCCGAGAAACCCATGAATCCGCGAATTGTGCGACTTGCAGGACTCCTGCTCCTGACGCTCCTGCCCGCGCTGCGCGCCAACAGCGCCGAAGGAAGCGCCATCAAGCTCGGCGGCAATTTCGAGGTCGAGACCGTCAAGGACGTCGCGTACGTTGAGGGCGCCTCCGCCGATCCCGACAAGCAAAAGCTCGACCTGTACCTGCCGAAAGGACAGAAGGACTTTCCGGTCCTGATGTTCGTGCATGGCGGCAGCTGGCGCTCGGGCGACCGTAAGATGTACGCGCCGCTGGGCAACATCCTGGCCAAGAACGGCATCGGCACGGTCATCATCAGCTATCGCCTCTCGCCGAAGGTGCAGCATCCGGGGCATATTCAGGACGTGGCCAGGGCCTTCGCCTGGACCTGTGCCAACATCGCCAAGCACGGCGGGCGGCCGGATCAGGTCTTCACCTGCGGTCATTCGGCGGGCGGCCATTTGGTCGCATTGCTCGGCACCGATGAAAGTTATCTCAAGGCGGAGAAGCGCGGCTTCGCGGACCTCAAAGGCGTCATCGCCATCAGCGGCGTCTACAGCATCTTTCCCGGCGCGATCTTTGAATCGGCCTTCGGCAAGAACGAGGAAGCGGTCAAGAACGCTTCGCCGCTGAAGCACGTGAAGGAGAACCTCTGCCCGTTCTGCCTGCTCTACGCTGAAAAGGAGTATCCGACGCTCGACCTGATGGCCGAGCAGATGGGCAAGGCGCTGAAGGACTGCAAGTGCGACGCCAGCATTACCAAGCTGAAGGACCGCGACCATGTCAGCATCATTCGCAAGGCAGCCAGCGACGAAACCGATCCGGCCGTTCAAGCAATCTTCGAGTTCATGGCCAAGCATTCGAGCCTGAAGCTGACGCCGAAGGCAGCGCAGTGACCGGAGATTTTTTCGGATTTCGCACGAAAGCGCCGACGCAGCGCCACATATATCGGGTAGAGGGGCCGCTCGGTCCCTGCCTTGACCCAAACAGGTGGCTGCCATGCGCTTGACGCTTCGCAATCTGCTCGCCTATCTGGACGATACCCTCGAACCCGCCCAGGCCAAGGCCATCGGCCAACGGCTGGCGGAGAATCCCGCCGCGCAGGAACTGGTCGAACGGATCAAACGGCTGCTGGGACAGCGGAAGCTGACCGCTCCGCCCGTGGCTGGCGCGGAAGCCGAACTCGATGCCAACGAAGTGGCCCAGTACCTCGATGGTAGTTTACCTAACAAGCAGTTGCCCGAAGTCGAGCAGATCCTGCTCAATTCCGAACTGTATCTGACCGAAGTGGCCGCCTGCCATCAGCTGCTCAACGCCTACCTGGCGCAGCCGCCCGCAGTGCCGGCCCTGGCCCGCAAGCGAATGTACGGGCTGGTCAAACAGGCGGAAACGCCGGAGCGTGTGCGGGGCAACCGGGAGTTGCCTCCCGAACCGGACGACGACGATGACGAGTACGGCGACGAAGCGGAACTGCCCGATTATCTCCGCTCCGATCTCCGCCGCCGCCGACTGCTGTCCGCCGTCGGCGCGGCCGCGTTGCTCGTCCTCCTGGTGGTGGCTGGCTGGCAGATGTGGCCCCGCAACGGCACTGGTCCAGGCACTGGCACGGAAGTCGCGCAGGCCACGGAGCCGTCCTCATCGCCGGAGAAGCTGCCGCCGCCCGACGTGTCCACTGCCAAAACCGCCGAAAAAAAACAGCCGGACAACATCGGCGAGAAGCCGGCGGACAAGCAGCCGGACAACACCGGCGAGAAGCCGGCGGACAAACAGCCGGACAAGCAGCCGATCGACCAGCTCAGCATTCCCAAACCGAATCCCGAACGCCGCGAGGGCATCGGCCGCCAGGTCGTGCCGCCGTCGGGCACCGCGCCGGTCCTGCTGCGCCGCGCTAGCACGCAGGAACCCTGGCAGCGCATCGCCCGGGACGGCCCCGTGGCCAGTTCGGACTTGCTGCTCAGCTTACCCGGCTCGCGCAATGACATCCGCCTGGAAAGCGGCGTGCTGTTGACCCTCCTCGGCAATGTGCCCGAATTCACCGGCGAATTCGTCATGGAGAGCGCTGCCGTGCTGCACGTCCCACCCGAAGGGTTCGACGCCGAACTGACGCTGGATCATGGCCGCATCCTGCTGGCCAACGCCAAGCCCAAGGGCGAGGCGCGCATCCGGGTCCGCTTCCTCGGAGAAATCTGGGACGTCACCTTGAAGGACAATCAAACCGTCATGGCCCTCGACCTGGCCGGCATTCACCCGCCGGACACGCCGTTCGACAAGTCCGGCAAGCTCAGCGATGGCCCGCTGTTCTTCGTGCAAGCCGCGTCGCTGAAGGGGCAGACGGAAATTAAGGTCGGCTTCCGCAGCTCCAATCTGCCGACGCAGACCATCATGCAGTGGGACAGCCGGTCGGGCAGCTTCCAAGGCCCCGTGCCCTTGCAGAAGCTGCCGCACTGGTTCACCGACAAGTCGCCGCCCACCACGCAACTGGCCAAGGACATGGCCCTGGCCATCAACGAGCTGAACATCCGCCTGGCCAACAAGCAGGTGGAAATCGCCATCGCCGAGACGCGCAAGGAACCCAAGCCCTCCAGCCGGGTACTGGCGATCCGCTCGCTGGGGGCCATCGACGCGATCTCCGACCTGCTGAACATCCTGGGCAACGAGAAAGACCCGCTCGAACGCGATCAGGCGGTGGAAGTGCTGCGGCTCTGGATGGGCCGCAAGCGCGAAAACGAAATGTTGCTCTATCGCACCATCACCGAGAAGATGAAGGCCACGTACTCGCCGTTGCAGGCGGAGATCATCATGGAGTTGCTGCATCTATTTCCGCCGGATGCGCGCAAGGCCCCGGAGACCTACGAAAAGCTGATCTCCAACCTGACCGACAAGAAGCTGGCGGTCCGCCACCTGTCCTACTGGCACCTGGTGCGGCTCGACTGGGAAGGCCCCAAGACGATCCGTTACGATCCCGCCGGCGAACCGGGGCAACTGGAGGCCGCCTACAAGGAATGGAAGAAGCGGATTCCCGACGGCAAACTGCCGCCGCCAGCGGCACCGAAGTAGGCGGCATGGTTGCTGATCCGAACATGGCCGCACCCTTGCCGCTGTCCGCCGGCGAAGTGCATCTCTGGTACGCGCTGCTGGACCAACCCGACGATCCGGATTGGCTGGCACGCTGCCGGTCTGTATTGTCGGCCGAGGAAGCAGCGCGCCAGCAGCGTTTCCATTTCGAGAAGGACCGCCGGCAATTCCTGCTGAGTCACGCACTGCTGCGTTTCGTGCTATCGGTTTATATTCCAGCAGTATCGCCCAGCGCCTGGAGGTTCTCGGCAGGCAGCCACGGCAAGCCTTTTCTTGCCGAACCGCTGCCGTCGCCACCGCTGTCCTTCAATTTGACGCACACGCCTGGGCTGGCCGCCGTCGCCGTAGCCCTCGACCACGACCTTGGCGTGGATGCCGAGTATCTCGAACGGACCAATGCCAGCCTCGGCCTGGCCGAGCGCTACTTCGCTCCCAGCGAATCCGCTCGTTTGCGCGGTCTGCCTCCCGATCAATTACGCGAAGCCTTCTTCGACTACTGGACGCTGAAGGAAGCGTACATCAAGGGCCGGGGGCTGGGGCTGGCGTTGCCGTTGGACGGCTTTGCCTTCGACTTGCCACCGGGCCAGCCGCCGCGAATTTCGTTCACGGAAAAAGTGGCCGACGATCCGGAATCCTGGCAATTCGTGCAGTTTCGGCCCAGCAAGAGCCACAAGGTCGCGGTCGCTGTGAGGTGTCCAGCGCTGCAACCGCTGGTCTTCACGCTGCGCCGCTTCTTATTTGACCTGGGCTGTCTTGCTAGTCGGTCAGGCTGGAAAGCCTGACCTACGACACCCCTCCCGACTCCGGGTGCGAAGCCGCCAGCGGCCGGGGCACGCGCCGGCCGATCTTGCGTTTTTTACCCCCTTTCGTTAGATTCGCTTGTCCACGGAAACCACGGCCGCCGGCTGTTCGGCCTCGTTCATCATCAAGGAAGGTGATCCATGCTGCAACTGCGCCGGACCCTCTCCGCCATTCGCGCAAACGCTCGACAGCGCTATACCCGCTTTCGGGACCGCCTCCAGCTGCTGAAATACCTTGGCACCCGTTTCTATTGCCCGATGTGCGACCGTCGCTTTGGCCGGCTCAAGTCTTCCGGCGAAGCGTACTATCTGCGCGGCGTGCTGGTCGATCACGCGACGGCCAACTCGGTGTGCCCGCAATGCGGCAGCGGCATCCGGCATCGCTTCATCTTCGCGTTCTTGCAGCAGACTTACGGCGCCTGGCCTGCCGACCTGAGCATCCTGCATTTCGCGCCGGAACCGGGCTTCGTCGAGTTCTTTCAGCGCCTGCGCAACGTCCGCTACATCGGCTGCGACCTGCAACCGTGCCCGGAGCGCGGCCTCCAGCAGGTGGACATCCTCGATATTCCCTACCCGGAAAACAGCTTCGACCTGATCGTCTGCATCCACGTCCTCGAACATATCCGCGACGATCTCCGCGCCATTCGAGAATTGCATCGCTGTCTGAAGCCGGGCGGCAAGGCGTTGATCGCCGTGCCGATCTACGGCAAGACGACCTTCGACGACCCCGCGCTCGACTTCGAGCAGCGCCGGCTGATGTACGGCATCGGCGATCACATGCGGCTCAACGGACTCGATCTGCAAGCCAAGCTGACGAGCGCCGGTTTTCGCGTCCAGCTCTTTTCCACGGACGATGTCCCCGGCGACTACATGGATCATGCGGCCAGTTCGCCGCACATCGACAGCGACAAGTACCTGTTCTGGTGCGGCAAGTAGCCGCCGTCGATGCGAAACGGAGGGCGCTCGATGGACCTGCGAGAGCAAAGCATCGTCGTCACCGGCGGCGCCGGCTTCCTCGGCCAGCATCTGGTTACCCGGCTGCGACAAGCAGGCTGCGCGCGGATTTTCGTCCCTCGCCGAGCGGATTTCGATCTGACCCGCCAGCAGGACGTGGAGCGACTGCTCCAGCGACACCAGCCCGACGTAGTCGTTCACCTGGCGGCGGCCGTCGGCGGGATCGGCGCCAATCGACGGCAGCCCGGCAAATTTCTCTATGACAATCTCATCATGGGCGCGCAGCTGATCGAGTCGTGCCGGCTCTGGGGAGTGCGGAAATTCATCCAGGCGGGCACCATTTGCAGCTATCCCAAGCACACGCCGGTGCCGTTTCGCGAGTGCGACCTGTGGAACGGCTACCCCGAGGAAACCAACGCCCCCTATGGCCTGGCCAAGAAGCTGCTCTTGGTTCAGTTACAAGCCTATCGCCAAGAGTACGGCTTCAACGGCATCAACTTGCTGCTGGTCAACCTGTACGGTCCTGGGGACAACTTCGACCCGGACTCCTCGCATGTAATCCCGGCCTTGATCCGCAAGTGTGTGGAAGCCAAGGAACGGGGCGAGGCGGTGCTGCCGGTCTGGGGCACCGGCCAGCCGACCCGGGAATTCCTGTACGTCGAAGACGCAGCCCGAGCACTGCACCTGGCGGCCGAGCACGTAGACGACCCGGAACCGATCAATATCGGCTCGGGACAGGAAATCAGCATCGCGGAGCTGGCTCGATCGATTGCCCGGAAGACGGGCTTCACCGGCGAGCTGCGCTTCGATGCCAGGCAACCGGACGGCCAGCCGCGCCGCTGCCTGGATGTGAGCCGAGCGCGGGAAAAGCTCGGCTTCAGCGCGACGATCAGCCTGGAAGACGGGCTGGAGCGGACCATCCGCTGGTATCTCGAAAACCGGCCGACCCCGCCCGACGAAGCGCAGCGCGAGGTCACCCGGAAATCCAGGTCGCGGCGGACAGTCCAGTCAGGCCAGCGCGCCGAATAGAATGGCAACATGTGCGGACGCTACACCCGTCGGACTCCGCTGCGAGTGCTGGCGAGCCTGTTCGATTTCGACGCACCGGCCGAGATGCCGCCGCGCTACAACATCGCGCCGACACAGCCGGTGGCGGCCATCCGCCCGGCTGGCGAGACGGGCCAGCGCGA
>JAGVLI010000134.1 GCA_020054355.1 Planctomycetales bacterium
AACCGCAGTTAACCGTGCCGCTCGCGGCTTTGCACGAACGCCCACCGTCCTTCGGGAGCCACCGTAGGGTCCGCTGTGCGGACCAGTCGCTCTGATAAGGGCGGTTCAATGGTCCGCACAGCGGACCCTACGTGAAGTCCCCCGCCAACCCCAAACCGCAAGCGAAAGTCCATTTCCCGTCCGGAGTTCGCTCCAGGATCGCCTGCCCCCGACAGCGATTCCCCGCCAGGCGCACGATCGCGCGCTCCGGCATATCCAACTCCCAGGTAAACGCACCCGCATCCCAGCGGCGGACGTTGCCGCGATTGCCGCTCACCGGCCCCTCGTAATCCAGGTAAATCGAGCGATGATCGCCCAGCGCCTCGGCTCGGATCGTGCGTCCCGGTTCTGGCGGCTCCAGCAACCGCCAGGCGCGCAGCACGTTGCCGGCTTCCAGCATCAAATCCCAGTGCAGGAACGGATGATCGTGTTCGAGGATGACGAAGCGCGGCATCGGAGTGGTCAGTGGTCAGTGGCCGGTGGTCAGTGGTCAGTATATTTGCGGCCGAACGAAAAGTGCCGGGCGACAAGGACTATTCCTCATCGTCCGGCACTTGCAACTAACTACTGGCCACTGACCACTGGCCACCGGCCACTATTTTTCCACCACCTTCAATTCCACCGGCTTGGCGGCAGCGCGGTTCGCCGGGGTGTAATACTCGTAGGCGACCGTGGCCGGCGTCTTGGCCTTGATCGGGTACTTCGGCTTGAGCGTGTACTCGAACGCCTTGACGTCGCCCGGCTTCACGTCGCCCAGGTAGAGCGTCACCGTGCGGGCGGTCACGGTAAACTTCTCGACCTTCTTCGCGCCCACCATCTCGGCGAAGTCGCCCGGATCGACCGTGAAGCCCGGCGGGATGCCCAGGTCCACGATGACCATGTAGGTCGCCTGCTCGCCGTGGTACTTCAGGGTCGCCTTGGCCTTGAGCAAGTCGGAAGTCGAAAGCTCGGTGCGGTCGTAGGCGACCGCCACGTCGATCACCGGCTTGGGCGCTGCTTCCTGTTGCCACGGCTCGAAGTGCCGGCCGACGATCTGGTACATCAGGTTCGTCTGGCCTTGCACCCGAATCTCGACCTCGTTCGCGCCGACCCGAGTGACTTCCTTGAGGTCGAAGAGTTGCATCACATCGGCATTGTCCGCCGTGACTTCACCCTTGCCCGCTTCCTTGCCGTTGACCAGGATGCTGAAGGTCGCCTTGCCTTCTTGCTTGTTGCCGCCCAGGCCCGCCAGCAGCGCCTTGAGCGACAGGACCGTTGCCTGGGTGCTGCCCCAGATGCCGCTGCCGTCGCGCGCCTTCAAGAGATAGGCCAGGCACTGGTTCACGGTGTTCGTGAACTGGCCGGAGCGCAGCATCGCCAGCGTCGCCAGGGCGGTGGTTTCGATGGTCACGCTGTCGCCCCGCGAATAGGCCAGCGATTGCCCGGGCGTGGGGAAGCAGACCGCTTTCCACTCGGGCTTGTCCAGCTTCAGTTTTTCGAGCCGCTTGAGCACCTCGAACGTGCTGTCGTCCTTGGCGTCCCAGGCCGCCAGAGCGTTCGCCGCCAGCGCCAGGATGTAGGGGTTCTCCGCCTTCTTGACGTGATTGCGAATGTAGGCGATGGCCTTTTCCAGCCCCGGCGCTTTCAGGCCGCTGTCGAGCAGCGACCAGGCGACATAGCTGGTGAGCAACAGCTTGGGGTCGCCCATGCGTTCGATGCTTTCGCCATGGGTGCCGCCGATCTTGTCCCAGCTGCCGTCCGCGTTCTGCTGCTTCATCAGCCAGGCTTGCGTCCGGTCGATGATGCCGCGGTCCACGGGGTAGACCTTGGCCATGTCGTTGAACTCTTGCAACGCATAGGCGCTGATCCAGACCAACGGCTGCTCGGCGGGGTTCTCCCACCAGGCGAATCCGCCGCCCGGCTTCTCGAAAGTCAGCAGCTTCTGATAACCGACGTTCAGGTACTGCTCCGCCTTGGCGAGAATCTGAGGAGAGGCCACACGGGCCTTCTTGACGTAATCCGCGACCAGAATGTTCGGATAGGCCGAGGATGACGTTTGCTCCATTCACCCACCCGGAAGGCGGATCATGCCTTCCGTTCCTTCCAGGACCTGGGCCATCACGCCCGGATAGATTTTGACGATCAGCTTGGAAGCATCGGGTACCGCGCGATCGGGGATGACGATCTGCTGCACGACCTTGCCTTGCAGCTTGTCGCTGAGGACCACTTCGACCTTTTGGCCGTCGGGGACGATTTCGACCACGCGCTTGATGGCATCGGACAGCTTGCTGCCCGCCGCCTTGACGGTCAACGGCTGATAACCGACCTTCTTCGCCTTGATGCGGAACTTGAGGGCCGTCACTTCGTTGGGCTTCAAATCGAGCGACCGGCTCGCTCCCGCTTCGTCGATCAGCTCGAACCAGGGTTCCTGCACCAGGTCGAGCTTCACGGTTTGCGGGGTCTTCAAGTAGTTGTAGACGGCCACCGGGAAGGCGACCTCGTCGTTCTGCGTCAGACTGACCGGCAGGTCGAGATCGACGAAGAAATCCTGGAAGACCCGCAGCGAAGCGGACATACCGCCCAGCAAGCCGCCCTTCGACGACGCCGAGGCGCTGAGCCGCCAGGTGGTGATCGAATCCGCGAAGTTGAGCGGCATGGTCACCATGCCCTTGTCATCGGTGATCAGGGCAGGCCGCCAGAGCAGGGTTTCGGGGAAGTACTCGCGGACGCGCATGGCGGGCGCGCCGCTGCCGCTCGCTGGCTTCGGCTCAGGTTCGGGGCGGAAATCGTCCTTCTTCGCTTCGAACTTGGCGTCCTTGGCCATTTCCCGCATTGCGCGAGCTTCGCCGCCGGCGAAGCC
>JAGVLI010001047.1 GCA_020054355.1 Planctomycetales bacterium
AAAGCGCTGGGTGTGCAGCAGCAAGTCGCCGGCGAGCCAGCTGACGGTCCAGTCGCCGATCTTGCGGGCAACCTTGGCAGGGGAGACGCTGACCAGCGCCTGCCGGCCGGAGAGTTGCGAGCTGGTCAGCGTGGCCGGTTCGCTGAACCCGGAGCCGCTCTTCTCGGCACGAAACTCGACGCGCAAGCCCAGGTCGGCCAGCGGCGCCAGACTGGTCGGGCTGGAGAGGACCGTGCTGGCGATCAGCCCCTTGCACTGGGTCGAGACGAACGTCTGGCAAGCGACGGCCTGGCCGCCAATCTGCGCGAACAGGGAGGGCAGCTGCACGCGCAAGCCCTTCAGGAATTCCTCGCGCGTCAGGATCGGCAGGGTTAATTGGCCGAGGGAACTGTTGCGATAGCGCAGCTCGGCGGCGAGGGTGGCGCGCGGCGGCGGCAGGCGGAAGAACAAGCGATGCTGGTCCTGCTTCTCGTCGCGGCGCAGGCTCTCGGCAACCACGGGCGGCCGGTCGGGCAGCAACAGCTGGAAGTCGGCTTTGACCCGGCCGGCGGGCAGGCGCAGCATGGCTTCCACCAGCACCGCTTCCGCGTTCCACGGAATCGGCTGGTCGTGCAGGGTCAGGCCGGCTTTCTCATAGCTGAAATTCAAGAGCTGCGGCCGGATCCCGAGTCGGACCAGGGGCCGCAGTTCATTCATTGCCGAGTCGAGCCAGCGCTTGAGCCAGGGCCACATCGAGGTCCCCAACAGAGGATGGCGTCGCCTCCGCCCGGCAGATCAAGCAGTCCGCCAGGCGGGGAATGCGAAACCGATACGGCCGAAATGCCTCGTCGAACACTTGCTCCACCCGTTGCAGCGTCAGCAGCAAGCTGGTGAAGCCCGGTTGGTACTTTTCCTTTTCCGCCAGCAGGCCCAGCGTGACGACCGCATGCAGTCCGGCCACGACGCCGATCGACGCCTTGCCCGCCGGCACGGTCGTCTCCTCGACGGGACCGCCGGGTTGCGAGTAGTCGGGAGCTTTCGGCTTTTCGACCATCGCTTCGCGTTTCAGATGGCTGGCCACGCAGCCGTAGCAAGGCCCGCCGGGCACGAACCAGTGGACGAAGCCGCCGATGCCGCCGCTGAGCACTTCGCCGAGCGTCCACGGCTTGCCGTGCCGGCGCATCAGCAGGTCGAAGTGAAACTTGGCGGCCTCGTTGTCGGCGGCGCAAACACCGACGTCGGCCTCGCCGACCGCCTTCTCAATGATTGCTTGCTTCGCCGGCTCAAGCAGGTCGCAGGTCAAGGTCTCAACTTGGAGTTCCGGCCGGCGGTCCTTGAGCCAGTCTTCGGCCAGCACCGCTTTCAGCTCCCCGACAGCCGAGCGGGGAAACAGATGCCGGTCGACATTGTGCGGCTTGTAAACGTCCGGCTCGACCAGCGTGACGCGGCTAATCCGGCTGTCGCGGCAAATCATGTCGAGCACGGGCATGCCGCCGGAGCCGGCGCCGACCTGGAAAACGTGAGCCATGCGGGGTCCTTCCTCGGAGAGTGGCCAGTGGCTGGTGGCCAGTGGCTGGTGGCCAGTGGCCAGTGGCCAGCGAAAACAGGCCAATTTAAGAGCGGCTTGACCGCTCTCTCTTCCAACTGGCCACCGGCCACCAGCCACTGGCCACTACTTTGCTTCTGGCAGAGGCCATTCGCCGGTTTCGTGCCAGATTTCGTAACACGCCAGCCAGCGCCAGGCGGCTTGCACGGCGAAGATGCAAGTGAACTTCGCGGGGTCCCAGCGGCTGCTGGCCCGCGTGCTGCCTTGCCGCCAGAGGCACAGGGTCTGGCCCTCGAGCATGTGCGGGCAGTGCTTGAGCGGCGTCACCACGCGCGTTTCGGGCGGCACGATCGGGTAGCTGGTCACCAGCCGGGTTTCCACCTGATAGATATTGTGGCCCGGCTTGAGGCGGTAAGCCAGCACGAGGCTGCCGCCCTGGCGGTTGAGCTTGATCTGGAATTCCGGATCGCGGCCTTCGTTGTAGCGCTCGACGACCGGAATCTCGATGCTCAGCAGCCGGCGCTTGCCGGTTTCACTATCGAGCAATCCCATAGGCAGTGGCCAGTGGCCGGTGGCCGGTGGCCGGACCCATCCAACCACGGCTCGGCGTCTGCGGTTTCCGGTTACAGGACTGAATGTGGTCAGCGGCCGGCAGCCAATTGATAACTGGCCACTGGCCACTGACCACCGGCCACTGTTAGTAGTGGCACGGCACCGATTTGATGGCGTTGATCACTTCCTCGTCCGGCACTTCCTCGGTGCTGCCGAGGAAGCTGGTGTCCCGGCGGTCGAGCAGGATGGCGCGGTTGCTTTCCGCGTTGCCTCGCAACGAGTTGATCAGTTGCCGTCGTTCCGTGTCGTTGAGGGGACGGAAATCCATCGACGTTCTCCTTTCCAGGTTGAAAGACTCGGACAGCGAACACTCAAGATTGCGCCGCCAGCTCCGCCAGCAGCAGGTAGACGCCCTGGTCGATGCGGTCTTCGCGTGCGTCGGCCATGAGGTGCTCCCCGCCGCGCTGGAGCAGATAAGCGACCTCCTTTCCCTCCAATAAGAGGCGGATGGCGTCGCCAGGTTCGGCCAGCGGCACGGTCATGGCCAGGACCGGACCCTGCTGGCCGTCAACCAGCTCGAAACTGACGCCGGCTTGCTGCCGGACCAGTCGTTCGATGCGCTCGGCGTGGACCTCGATGGCCGGCCAGACTGAATGCAACGGGCGTGCCAGATCGGGTCCGAGCGTCAATTCCACCGGCAGCGGGCGGTAGCGGGCGTCGCCCTGCTTCAGCGAGTACCAGCAGAAGGTCGCTGGCCCCAGCGTCTGCACGTGCGGCTTCGGATGGATGCCGACCGCGCCGTTCTTCGGGTGTGCGGCTTCGCTCACCGTGCCGATGCCGAAGACGCCTTCTTTGCCCCGCCGGTTCGCGACCCAACGGCTGTCGCCCCGGAAATCGCCGTCGCTGGGGTGCCGCAGGCTGCCGGGATGCGTATGCACCACGCCGAGGATGGTCAGTCGGCGGTCCCAGATCGGAAGAGCG
>JAGVLI010000621.1 GCA_020054355.1 Planctomycetales bacterium
AGGGCAAGCCGGTCGATCTCGTCCTCTGCCTGGACGTCTCCGGCTCGATGCAGGGCCTGATCGATTCGGCCAAGACCAAGCTCTGGGACATCGTCAACGACCTGGCCAAGATCAAGCCGACACCGAACCTCCGGGTTTCCCTGTACAGCTACGGCCACACCACCTATGACGCCAAGGCTGGCTGGGTGCGGAAGGAAGTCGATCTGACCACCGACCTCGACGAGATTTACAAGAAGCTCAACGCCCTGACCATCAACGGCGGCACCGAGCTGGTGGCCCGCGTCACCCACGACGCCGTCGAGAATCAGAAGTGGGCGGAAGAGAAGGACGCCCTGAAGATCATCTTCGTCTGCGGCAACGAGTCGGCGAACCAGGACCGGCAGGTGTCCCTGGCAGACGTGGCCGACAAGGCCATCGCCAAGGGCATCATCATCAACACGATCTTCTGCGGCCCGGTCAGCCATCCGGACGCGGCCAGCTGGAAGGACTATGCCAAGCAAGCCAAGGGCGAGTACTTCAGCATCGACCAGGACAAGGGCACCGTGGTCGTCAACACGCCGTTCGACAAGGAACTGACCGACCTGTCGGGCAAGATGAGCAGCACCTACATCGCCTTCGGCAAGGACGGCAAGGAGAAGGCGCTGAACCAGGTGGCCCAGGACGCCAACGCCGCCAAGGCGCCCGGCGCCGGCGCCGCCCGCGCCGAATCGAAGGCTTCCGGCCTGTATCGCAATGCCGGCTGGGACCTGGTGGACAAGCTGAAGGAAGACCCGAAGTTCGACGTCAAGAAGGTCCCCGTGGAAGAACTCTGCGAGGAAATGAAGAAGATGACGCCCGAGGAGCGTGAGGCCCACGTCAAGAAGAAGCTGGCCGAGCGCGAGGCGATGCAGAAGCAGATCGCCGAGCTGAGCGCCAAGCGGCAGGAATACATCAAGGAGGAGATGAAGAAGAACCCGAATAAGGCCGACCAGGCGTTCGACGCCGCCGTCCGTGGCGTCATCCGTCAGCAGGCCGAGAGCAAGGGGTTCAAGACCAAGGAGTAAGTGGTGAGTGGTGAGTGGTGAGTGGTGAGTGGTGAGTGGTGAGTGGTGAGTGGTGAGTGGTCAGTGGTCAGTGGTAAATGATCGAGGGCGGGCGGCGGGTTTTCTCGCCGCTCGCCCTTCTTCGGAGAAAAACGATGAGCTATGCTGCCGTTCGCTTCGGGATCGCCGCCTGGCTCCTGCTGGGAGTGACGGGCCTGCGGGCTGCTGCCGCCGAACAGGCCGGCAAGCCCATCGACGTGGTCATCTGCCTCGATGTCTCCGGTTCGATGCAGGGGCTGCTGCAGTCGGCCCGCACCCGGCTCTGGGATGTCGTCAACGACCTGGCCAAGATCCAGCCGACGCCGAACCTGCGCGTCGGCCTCTACAGCTACGGCAGCAACAAGTACGACGCCAAGGCGGGCTGGGTGCGGCAGGAAGTCGAGCTGACCACCGATCTCGACGAGATTTACAAGAAGCTGAACGCCCTGGCGATCAGCACCGGCGGCGGCGGCAGCAAGGAGTATGTCGCCCGCGTTTGCCGCGATGCCCTCGTGCAGCAGAAGTGGTCGGCCGAGAAGGATGCGCTCAAGATCGTCTTCGTGTGCGGCAACGAGCCGGCCGACCAGGATACCGAAGTCACGCTGAAGAGCGTTGCCGAGAAGGCCGTCGCGCAGGACGTGGTCATCAACACCATCTACTGCGGTTCGGGCAACCACGCCGATGCCGCCGGCTGGCGGGACTTTTCCACGCTGGCCAAGGGGCAATCCGCCAGCATCGAGCAGAACCAGGGGCCGGTGGTCATTGCCGCCCCCCAGGACAAGGAACTGGCCGAGCTGAGCGCCAAGCTGAGCAGCACCTACGTGGCCTACGGCAAGGCCGGGCAAGCGAAGGCCGAGAATCAGAAGCTCCAGGACCAGAACGCGCTGGAGCAGGGCAAGGAAGTGGCCGCCGCCCGCGCCGCCACCAAGGCGACCGGCTTCTACCGCAACGGTGCCTGGGACCTGGTGGACCGCCTCAAGGAAGACCCGAAATTCGACATCAAGAAAGTGCCCGACGAGGAATTCTGTGATACGCTGAAGAAGCTCAAGCCGGAGGAGCGGGAAGCCTACGTCCGCAAGAAGCTGGCCGAACGCGAGGAAATGCAGAAGCGGATCGCCGACCTCAACACGCGCCGGCAGGCTTACTTGACCGAGGAAGCGAAGAAGCACGCTTCCTCCGGCGACCGCGCTTTCGACGCCGCCGTGAAGAAGGTCCTGCGCGAGCAAGCGGCGGCCAAGGGCATCAAGGTTCCAGAATAATCGTCTCGCTCGTTTAGCCGCGAGCCAAAGGCGAGCGCTGCGCTGCAGCGCTCGCCTTTGGCTCGCGGCTAAACTCAAAGGATCGTATGACCACCACCCGCATCGTCGTCGTGGAAGACGAGCCGGCCATCCGTCGGGGCGTCTGCGACTTGCTGCGTGCCAGCGGCTTTCACGTCACCGAGGCGCCCGACGGCGCGCGCGGCCTGGAAGAAGCCGTCCGCGTCGGCGTCGATCTGGTCTTGCTCGACCTGCTGCTGCCCAAAAAGGATGGCCTGGAAGTGCTGGCCGAGCTGCGCAAGATTCGTCCGACGCTGCCGGTCATCATCCTGACGGCCCGGGGCACCGAGGACGATCGGGTGCGCGGCCTGAAGATGGGCGCGGACGACTACGTGGTCAAGCCGTTCTCCGCCCGCGAATTGCTGGCCCGCGTCGAAGCGGTGCTGCGCCGTTCGGTGGACCGGCCGGCGGAAGTGACCGGCGCGAAGCTGTGCCACGCCACCATCGACTTCCAGCGCCGCGAAGTCCGCTGGTCGGAGCAGGAACGCGGCGAGCTGTCCGAAACCGAGACGGCCATCCTGAGCTTTCTGGTCGCCCAGCGCACCCGCGCCGTGTCGCGGGAAGAGCTGCTCACCCGCGTCTGGGGCATCGGCGGCGAGGGCGTGGAAACCCGCACCATCGACATGCACGTCGCCCGGCTCCGCGCCAAGCTGCGCGACCCGTCGGGCAAGGACACGCCGGAAGCGATCCTCACGGTACGGGCGCAAGGCTACATGGCCGGCCCCGACCTGATGCCAATGGACAGCGCCAACGGCAAGAAGAAGTAAAGGCGAGCGTCGAGGCGTCAGCCCGACGTGTTTCATGCGACCCGCACGTCGGGCTGACGCCCCGACGCTCGCCAAGAATAGGCCGGAGAGAACGATGAACAGCTGGCTCCGCCGCAAGGCCCCTGCCCTGGTTGCCTTTCTGATGATCGCCGCCCTCGTCACCGGTGGGCTGGGCTGGGTCACGGCGGCGGTGCTGCGCCTGGAGCAGGAGCAGTTCGAGGCCCGAGCGCAAGC
>JAGVLI010000001.1 GCA_020054355.1 Planctomycetales bacterium
CACGATTCCAATCGTGACAGACCGTGCCGGTTGTCACGATTGGAATCGTGACCCACGCACGAAAGGTCTCTTGTCTTGGGAATAAGGCCGTCGATGCCTCGAATAGTGGCTATTCGTTCAGGCCGTGCCGCGCCCACACTGGACCGGAAGCTCGGAACAAGGTATAATCTCCCCTCAGTGTAGCCTAATTCCAGGTCGCTTGACATGGAAACGGGGGAACCAACGGGTTGGCTTGCGCCGACCCTGGGGCTTAGGTTCGGGGGATCGAACCAGGGCACTTTCAAGCCCTAGCCCGTCAGCTAACCTCGTCGGCAGCCCGGACTCGGCGTCCTGGCTTGTTGAAAGAACACGCCCTTCACCATCAAGGGGATGATCGAGCGCCGCGCGCCTGGCCGTCCCCGCATCCGCAGCCACCACCCATGTCCACACCCGAAGGCCCTGCCGGTCGCGCGACCCGCTCGGTACGCACTCTGCGCACCGCCCAGGTCATCATCGTCGGCAGCGTGATGTTCTCGTTCATCTCCTACTGGCGAACGGCCGCCGTCGTCCTGTGCGACATGGCCAGCACCGCCTACTACATCGGCGGCATCGTCGAGCAGGCCATCGGGCCGGCCGCGCCTTGGTTCATTATCGGCGTATTGCTGCTGGCCTTCGCCGTGGGCCTGGTCTACATCGAGAGCTGCTCGATGTTCGTGCGCGGCGGCGTCTACCGCGTCGTCCGCGAGGCGCTGGGCACCACGCCCGCCAAGCTGGCCGTCTCCGCGCTGATCTTCGACTACATCCTCACCGGGCCGATCAGCACGGTGTCGGCGGGCCAGTACGTCATGGGCTTGGTGCTGGACACCATCCAGCTGGCCCTGGCGCAGGCGAATCTGGGCGGCACCGCGCTCATTGTCGAAAACGAAGCGGCCCGCAACTTCGTCAAGCGCTGGGGCGCGGTGCTGATTGCCTGCGGCATCACGCTCTATTTCTACCGTCAAAACCTCAAGGGGCTGCACGAATCGAGCGACAAGGCGCTGAAGATCATGATGGCCACGGCCGTCATGGGCGTCATCATGCTGGCCTGGTGCGGCACGACGCTGGCGGTCAAGGGACCGGCGAACGACCACCTGACCGCGAAACCCGAGTTGGAGAAGAAATTCACCAGCGACGGCTTGCCGAAGATCGATCCGGGCACGGGCAAGCACCTCGACCCGCTCGGCTTCTTACCGCACATCCTGCCCGAATCCTGGGTGGAGAGCATCCGTCGGCCCATGCACTGGCTGAGCTTCGTCGGCCTGATCGGCATCTTCATCGCGTTTGGCCATTCCATCCTGGCGATGAGCGGACTGGAAACCCTGGCGCAAGTGTATCGAGAAGTCGAATCGCCCAAGCTGCCCAACTTCAAGAAGGCGGCGGCCATCGTCTTCATCTTCGCCCTGGTGCTGACGGGCACCATCTCATTCATGGCCGTGCTGCTGATTCCGGACGCGGTGCGCATGGAGCGTTACTCCGAGAACCTGATCGGCGGCCTGGCGATGAACGTCGTCGGCCCGCTGCCGGCGCGGCTGTTGCTTAACGCCTTTGTAACCGTGGTCGGGTTTCTAATCCTGTCCGGCGCGTGCAATACCTCGATCATCGGCGCCAACGGCGTGCTGAATCGCGTCGCCGAGGACGGCATCCTGCCCGACTGGTTCCGCAAGCCCCATCAGAAGTACGGCACCACTCATCGCATGCTCCGCGTGATCGTCGTGCTGCAACTGTTCACGATCGTCGCCAGTCGCGGCGAGGTGTACCTGCTCGGCGAAGCCTATGCCTTCGGCGTCGTCTGGAGCTTCGTCTTCCAGGCGATCTCGATGGTCGTGCTCCGCTTCAAGGACACCCGGCCGCGGGAGTTCAAGGTGCCGTTCAACCTGCGGATTCGCGGAGTCGAAATCCCCATCGGCCTGGGGCTGATCCTGTTCGTGCTGCTAGTGTCGGCCGTTCTGAATTTCTTCACCAAGGAAGTGGCGACCATCGGCGGCCTGATCTTCAGCAGCGCGTTCTTCTGCGTGTTCACCGTGACGGAACGGCTGAACGCCCGCCGCCGCCTGGGCGCTCATCAGCACCTCGAGCAATTCAGTCCGGACACCACGGAGGAAATCACCTCGCTGAGCCTGGGCCTGGACCAGCCGTATCGCAAACTGGTTGCCATCCGCTCGACGCAGAACCTGTTCATGCTGGAGAAAACGCTCGCGGAGACCGATCCGGAGACCACCGACGTCGTCGTCATGACCGCCAAGCCGCTGCCCAGCGAGAACCTGCAGACCAGCTGGGAAGACCTGGACCAATACGATCAAGAGTTGATGTCGGCGGTCGTCAACCTGGCCGAGCGGGCGGGCAAGGAAGTCACGCCGCTGATCGTGCCGACCAACAATCCGCTGCATGCCGTGGTCAAGACCGCGAAGGCCATCGGCGCCCAGGAGATCATCATGGGCGCCTCGAACAAGTACACGGCCGACGACCAGCTGGAACAGATCGGCTTCTACTGGGTCAGCCTGGGGGGCGGCGGCGCGCCGATCACGATCCGCATCCTCAATCGCGACCGCGACATGTACCTGGACCTGGCGGGCGGCAACCGCATTCCCAAGATCAGCGAGCGCAAGG
>JAGVLI010001107.1 GCA_020054355.1 Planctomycetales bacterium
ACGACGCTCTTCCGATCTCCGTTCGGGCTTGGGGGCGTCGCCGCGTCAGCGGGTTCGCTGGCGCTGGGCGTCTCGCTCGGACTCTCCCTTCCTTTCGTACGCTCGCGCAGCTCGCGGAGCCTGCCCCAGAGCGTCTCTTCCTGCAGACCCAGCCGGTGGGCAATCCGGCCGACGATCAGCTCTCTCTTGAGTTGTCCGGCCTGTCCGGCCGTATCCGGCGCCAGGGCGATCAGCCCCAGCACCTCATCGACTGCCCGCCGCCGGCCTTCGATGCCCGCCGTGGCCGGGTCGTTCAGCACCTGCTCCAGCTTGAAGTGCAGCGCATCCACCGCGCTGGCCAGCGCCTGCTGAAAAGGCTCGGGGCCTTGCTGTACCAGCAAATCGCAGGGATCGAGACCGGCCGGCAACGTGGCCACGGCCAAGTCCACGTCATTGCTGACGAATATCTCGACGGCGCGGTCCACGCCCGAAGCGCCGCCCGCGTCCGCATCAAATACTAACACCACGCGCGGCGCGAAGCGTCGCAACTGCTGGACGTGCCGGGCGTTCAGTGCCGTGCCCAGGGTGGCCACCACCTGCGCGACGCCGCGCTGGTGCGCCATCATCACGTCGGTATAGCCTTCGACGACCGCCAGATAGCCGGCCGTGGCTCCTGCCTGGCGCGCCAGGTCCAGGCCGTACAGCTGTTCGGACTTGCTGAACAGCGGCGTATCCGCGGAATTATAGTATTTCGGCGCCCGCGACGAGAATGGGGACGACGGCAAAATCCGCCCCCCGAACCCCACCGTCTGCCCGCGAACGTTCCGGATAGGAAACATGAGCCGGTCGCGGAAGCGGTCGTAATGGCCCGGCCCTTCCTTTCGCGGCGCGATCAGCCCCACTTGTTCCAGCACATCCGCCGCAATCTTTGCCTGGGCCGCTTCTTTCACCAGCCAGTCGCCGCTCAGGGGCGCGAAGCCCAGGCCGAAACGGCGCACCGTCTCGGGTTCCAGGTGTCGTTCGGCGACGTAGCGGCGGGCGGCGTCGGCCAACTGCAACTCGTGCAGGCAGCGCTGGTATTGCTCATCGGCCCACCGCATCACGTCAAGCATATAAGCGCGGTTGCGGCTTTGCGGCGAATCGACGATTTTTTCTAAAGAAATACCGACCCGGCGCGCCAGCAGTTCCCGCGCTTCGCGAAAATCGACGCGCTCCCTTTCTTGAATGAAAGTGAACACGTCGCCGAATTTATTGCAGGACCAGCACCGGAAATTCTGCCAGGTGGGATCGACCACCATTGAAGGGCGGTGGTCGTCGTGGAAGGGGCACAGTCCCTTGAACTTGCCGCCGTTGGGGTGAAGGGTGAGGTAGCCGCCGATGACATCGACGATGTCATTGGCTTCCTTGACCTGCTTCGTCAGGGTTTCCCAGTCGATCGCCAAGGGCCACCCATCTTGCAGGAAAACGCGGAAAAGGCCGAGGCTTAGGCCGCAGGTGCCGAGGGAGCCTGCGGAATAAGGAGTTCCTCGTCGAGTTTTTCGCGCGGTTGCTCGGGAAGGTTACTGGCCAGCAGCGGCCGGCATCACTGCCGGCTGCGCGAGGTCAGCGTTGCTTTGGTGGCTCTTCCCCCGAGCCGACGGGTGGAGCAGTGCTTCGCGTCCTGCGAGCAATCGGATGCACTGCGGCCGGTGTTCCCTCACCGGGGCGAATCCCGCGGCTCCCCAAATCAGCCACACAATCCATTGTTTGGCGCAAGTTTAACTGTCTTAGCCGGTTAGTCCAAAGCTGCTGCCCTGCGCTCGTGAAATTATAGCTGCCCCGCCAAAATGAGTCAAGTTGGGCAGAGAGTCAGACGCCAGCGAGGAAATCGTCTCATCCCCTTTTCGGAAGGGAGGTTTCGGAGGCAAGCGGGGCAAGCTGAGCGGACGACGCAGCCTCGTCTCGCCGCTGGCGGCTGGGCGCGGCCTTTTCACTTCATTTCATACCACCGACACCCCGGGCTGGGCTTTGCGACGATCAGACTAAATGAAACGATCAGCGGCGGCTTGAGACGACAAAGACCGGACGAGAATCGCACTCACTTCTTTCCCAACACCAAATCAATGACCCAGCACCCTCGAACATGCTCTCCCGGCTGCCGGCAGTGGCTCAGGATGTCGGCATTGTCGCAGCCGGCATCTACGAGCGCATCGGCGAAGATCGGCAGACGGTCGAAGGCGCGCTCCTCGTAGATAGCTTGGGCGAGCGAGACGACCGTTGAGGTGCGCCAGGCGGGATCAGCAGCGACGGGACGGAAGGGATTGCCGAAAATGTCGCGCATCACGACGACTTGGGCCATATGTTCCTTGATGAGTGCCGCGTCAAAGCCAACGGGGTCATCCCACGGAGAACATATCCAGCACGCGGCACCCCAGGCAACGAGGATGCGAAAATTCTGGCGGTAGTAATCAAATATGATAGCGCGCCTTCCTCCAGTCACAAAGACGGCTGCTCTGGCCAGATAGTCGCCGGTGCTGACTCCGTAGCTGCAAGTGGAGCTGAAGTATTCGTCCGCTGCCTGG
>JAGVLI010000127.1 GCA_020054355.1 Planctomycetales bacterium
GAAGACTGCACCGGGGCGTCGGTGCCCGGCAAGACCGGCACCTTCGCCTGCTGCGCGATCCGGCGGGCGACGATCTTGTCGCCCAGCTGTTCGAGCACCTCGACGCGCGGGCCGACGAAGACGATGCCGGCTTCCTGGCAGGCGCGGGCGAAGTGCGCGTTTTCCGAGAGAAAGCCGTAGCCCGGATGGATGGCATCGACCTGGTATTGCCGGGCCAGACCGACGATCCCCGGAATGTCGAGATAGGCGCGGATCGGCTCGCCGGTCTTGCCCACGCGATACGCTTCGTCGGCCTTGAAGCGGTGCAGGGCAAAGCGGTCTTCATGCGAATAGATGGCCACCGTGCGGATGCCCAGCTCGTGCGCGGTCCGGAAGACGCGAATGGCGATCTCGCTGCGGTTGGCGACGAGCAGTTTCTTGATCGGACGTTCGGACATGATGGCTTCTCGGTGCAGTCGTAGCACAAGCGTCTCGCTTGTGCGGTTTCAACAGGCACAAGCGAGACGCTTGTGCTACGACCGAACTGGACGGAGGCGCGTTCCCCTCATTTGATGGCATGGTCCGCCGGCTTCAGCCCCTTGGTGTAGCCGCCGAACTTGAACGGCAGCGGCTTGTACTCGCCCACCAGCTCCACGTTGGCCTTGGCCGGTATCTTGTCCTCCAGGCCCACCCCCCAGTAGCTGGCGTTGACCAGCAAGCGCCGCAACCCCTCGCTTTGCAAATCCTGTGAAGCGCCCATCGTGGTCGCGAACACTTTCGCTTCCTTGCCCTGCGCGCCCTTGAAGGTCTTGGTCCAGGCGACCGGCATCATCGGCTCGTTCTGCTTGCCGTCCACCGGCTTGTCGTCGGCCTTCATGCCTTCCAGCACCTGGCCCAGCACCAACGGCTTGCTGTCGCCCGGCAACGGCAAGCGGACGCCGTACACGTCGGTCGGTCCCCAGATGTCGCCGTCCTTGATGCCGCGGACGATGGGATTCTCTTCCTGCCCCTTGGCGATGATCCCGCGCGTGCTCTGGCTGCCGTGCTTGCCGTGGTGGCTCAGCCAGGTTTCGCCCAGCACCTGCCGGCCGAAGCCGCCGTCAAAGTCCTTGTCCTTGCTGTTCCAGCTCCACTTGGCGTAGTCCTTGGAACTCTTGAAGTTGAACGCATGCGTCGAGGTGCGCAGGCCGATGATCGGCTTGCCCGCTTCCACGTAGTCGATGATGTGCTTGGTCTGCTCGTCGGGCAGGTTGCGGAAGCGGGTGAAGATAATCATCAGGTCGGCGGTCTTGAGCGCTTCCAGGCCGGGGATGTTGTCATTGACGTTCGGGTTGATGGTGCCGTCCTTGGGGTCGATGGCGAACAGCACGGTGCATTTGAAGCCGTGGTGCTTGGCCAGGATTTTCCCCAGCTGCGGCAGGGCTTCCTCGGAGCGGTATTCCTCGTCGCCGGACACCAGGACGATGTGCTTGCCCTTGCCGGGGCCGTCGAAGCCATCGTAAACGACGCCGGGGTTGTTGGCCTGGGCGTGGACCAGCAGCGCGCCAACCAGCGCCAGCGGCGCTGCGAGACGAAACGGCAGCGGAGTCTTCATCGGCGGGGACCTTTCCTGGAAGGAGAATGCGGGGCGAACCGAGACAGAGTATCGCCCTGCGGCGGAATTGCAAGCCGCTCGATAGCCGCTTCCGCGGCTTCGCACACCGCCCGGCAAAACCGGCACAACCGTCAGGATCGGCGCTGTCCGTATTTTCGCTTCGATCGCTGCCACGCCAAGGACGATTCCAGGCGGATGCGCCCGCGCGCGGTCCAGCCAGCCGGTTGCAGCGGTCGATCTAACGATACTGAGAATACGATGTCCCGATTCGGCGCACTCCCGCCCAGCGGTAAAGATTGACGGGCGATACTCGTAGGGTCCGCTGTGCGGACCTTGGACCATCAAAGATACCGGTAGTTCAATGGTCCGCACAGCGGACCCTACGAGTATCGCCCGGTAGTCCTATGCGGCGCGGCGAGCGGCCTCTTCTCAAGGATGAGAGACGCGCATGAAAAGCAAATTCCTGCTGGGGATGCTCGGTTGCTTGCTGGCGGGTTCCGTCTCGCTGGCGCAGACGCCCGCTCCGGCCGATGAGCCAGTGGTGTACTACGAGGAAGCGCCGGCGGCCGGCGGCCGTTTCTGGGGCCGGATCGAGTATCAGCTGTGGTCGATACGCGACACGCCGTTGCCGGTGCCCTTGGTGACCATCAGCAGCGTGCTGGACGCAGGTGTCCTGGGACAGCCCAGCACCGCCGTCGCGATCGGCGATGAACCGCTGGACCTGGGCCTCCGTTCCGGCGCCCGGCTCACCGTGGGCGGCTGGCGCGACGCCGGCCAGACGACGGGCTGGGAAGGCAATTACTTCTTCTATGGCTCGCACACCGTGGACCGCAGCGCCAGCTTGCCGGCCGCCGGCCCGACCTTGCTGGCCGTGCCCTTCATCGATGCCAATACGGGGGCAGAGTCCTCGACGCTCCTGTCGACGCCCGGTGTGTTCAAGGGCGATGCCTTGCTGACCATCACCAACCGGCTGCAAGGGGCGGAATTGAACGGTGTGTTCGGCGGCTACGCCGGAGACAGCTTCCGATTGCGGCTGCTGGCTGGTTTCCGTTGGCTGCAGCTGACCGAAAATCTGGTCTTCGCCACGTCCAGCCCCGACTCCCCAGGCGCGCCGGACGCCACCTTCATCACCGAGGACAAGGTCGACGCGCTCAACAACTTTTACAGCGGCCAGTTCGGCGCCCGCGCCGAGTACGATCTTGGCCGGCTGACCCTGGCCGGCGCCGTCAAGTTCGCCCTGGGCTGGATGGATCAGCAAGTCAAGGTGGAAGGCCTGACGACCACCAACGATTTCACCGGCTCGACCGGGCCGACGACCACGTTCGCGGGCGGCTATTTCGCCCAGCCCACCAACATCGGCCGCGACAACCGCTACCGGTTCGCCTTCGCTCCGGAAGTGGAGGTCCAGGTGGGCTATCGCCTGACGGCGGCGCTGCGGGCCACGGTGGGCTACAGCTTTCTCTACGTCACCAGCGTGGCCCGGCCCGGCGAACAGATCGACCGGGTCATCAACCCGACGCAGGCCGTGGCCATCGCCTTCATGCCGAGCGTCGGCCTGGTCAGCCCGGCGCGGCCGCAGCTGAACATTCAGGGCACGGACTTCTGGGCGCACTCGCTGAGCTTCGGCCTGGAATACAGCTATTGATAGATGGGAGTCGCCGCTCATGGCCAAGCCGCGCGACGCGACGATGAAAGCCTTGCTGGAAACCCGGCCGGGCGACTGGCTGCCGTTTCTCGGCCGGCCGCCGGTCCAGCGGGTGACGGTGATCGACGCCGATGTGTCCACCGTGACGGCGGCGAGCGACAAAGTCATCCATGTCGGCGAGGTTTCGCCCTGGCTGCTCCACCTGGAGTTCCAATCCGGCGGCGATGACTCGTTGATCCGCCGGATGTTGCAGTATAATGTGCTGCTGGACCTGCGGCACGATTTGCCGGTCCAGAGCGTGGCGATCTTGCTGCATCCGTCGGCGAACTCGTCAGCGCCGGCCGGCCCGTATGTACGTCATTTGCCGGATGGCCGGCGTTCCCTGGAGTTTCGCTATCAGGTCGTGCGCGTCTGGGAATTGCCGGTCGAGTCGATCTTGCAGGGCGGCCTGGCTACGTTGCCGCTGGCGCCGCTGTGTGCCGTGGACGAGGCTGCCTTGCCGGGCGTGATCCGCAGGATGGACCGGCGCTTGCGAGACGAGGTACCGTCGGCGGACGCTCATCAATTGATGCATGCCGCCTTCGTGCTGGCAGGCTTGCGGCTGCCGCCACAAGTATTGCGGCAACTCTTCGCAGGAGTGACGGGTATGAAAGAATCCGCGGGATATCAGATGATCCTTGCCGAGGGCCGGGCCGAGGGCCGGGCTGAAGGACTCGCCGAGGGACTCGCCGAGGGACTCGCCGAGGGACTCGCCGAAGGCGCGAAGAAAGTTCTCTTGTCTCTGGGCAAGGCTCGTTTTGGCGCGCCGGACAAGGCGACCCAGGCAACCCTCAATGGTATTGACGACTTGAAGCTGCTCGAACAACTAGCTGATCGTCTCGAACAGGTGCACAGCTGGCAAGAACTCCTGACGGGTGCCACCGCCCGCCGTCGCGCCGCTCGCAGGAAGAAACCGTCCTGATCCGGCTCGCTGAACATCTGAAAGCGCAAAGCAACTGCCATGATCGAATCCTCGGGATATCAACTGATCCTGGCGGAAGGTCGCGCCGAAGCCCGTGCCAAAGGTCGAGTCGAAGGAGCGAGGAAGGTCCTCCTCATCTTCGGCGAAACTCGATTTGGCCCGTCGGATGACGCGGTTACGGCCATGTTCGACGCCATCGACGACCTGGACCGCCTGAAGCAGCTGGGGCTAAGAATGCTCAAAGCCAAAAGCTGGCAGGAGTTGCTCGGCCAGCCCGCGCCGCGTCCGCGCTCTCGCCGCAAGAAGTAACCGTTTCGTCGCCTCATCGCCCGACGTGGTAATACACCGCCTCGCCATCCAGCAGGGCGTGTTCTGGCTCCGGCAGCGGCTGGTTGGGGTCCGTCGCCGGCAGC
>JAGVLI010000689.1 GCA_020054355.1 Planctomycetales bacterium
CGCTCTTCCGATCTGGCTGCCCTGGGACGCGACCGGACGGGTGGCCGACGACGAGCTGCGCCGGCTGGAGCGGTTGCTGCCGACGCTGAGCGAAGGACCGCGCATCCTGGTGACGCACTTTCCGGTCAGCGATGCGGCCGGACAGCCCGAGAAGTCCTGGCACC
Source organism: Planctomycetales bacterium (assembly GCA_020054355.1). GTDB lineage: Bacteria > Planctomycetota > Planctomycetia > Gemmatales > Gemmataceae > JAGVLI01. The sequence continues at coordinate 165 of JAGVLI010000689.1, forward strand.
GCTTGCGGAACCTCGACGAGTTGCTGGCGGTTTGCGACCGGGGCGGCGTCGCCCTCTGGCTGCACGGCCATCGGCATCAAGGTTATGTGGTTGACGATCGGGGCGTCGCGCCGTTTCCGGTCATCTGCGCCGGCAGCGCCACGGATGCGCACACTTGCTGCTACCACGAATACACGATTGCCGGGAATGAGCTGGCCGGCGCGCGGCGGCGGTTCGATGAAGCGAAGAAGGCATTCATGGAGGTCGAGCGGTTTCAGGTGCGGCTGCGCTAGCTGGGCAGGGCCAAATCGCAAGCGGCGTGCGAAGCCGCCAGCGGTCACATCACGCGGTCTTCGGCCCAGGGATGGCGGCGGCCGGTGTCGAATTCCTTGTATTCGAGATCGATCGGGTTGTGGATGGTGTCGGGATTGAAGGCGGTATTGAGCTGCTTCAGCACGGGCACCACGTCCGCGGCGGGATAACCGAGGCCGCGCACCTCGAAGTAGTCCTTGTTCACGTCGATGATGTGCAGCTTGTCGGTCCAGACCCGGACCTTGCGCAGCGTCCGCAGTTCCGCGCGGGTCCGCTTGACGAACTCGATGGCGGCGTCGAGTCCGCCGGGGGTGTAGTCGTGAGTGGCCTTGGGTGCGGACATGAGAGTTCGCCGCTTGCGGCTTCGCACGCGAAGCCGCAAGCGGCGTCAGGGATTTAGCGCAGCCCCGCCAGTTCCTGGAGCAAATGCCAGTTTTCGAGGCGGTCCTGCTTGGCGCGTTCGAGGGTTTCCGAGGGGTTGCCGTCCTTGTCGAAGTGCTTGGCGAACCGGCCTTCGCTGCGGGCGAAGTCGATGAAGGTGACCGGCTCCTTGCTCTTCGGGTTGACGAACCAGTCGTCCTTGACGGCCGGGTTGCCGACCAGCGACAGCCGTTCCTTGACCTTGTCGCCCTTGCGGGGATCGTAGATCAGGATCGGGAAGGCCCGGCTATCGACCGCGAGGCGGGCCTGCTCGCCGGCCATGTTGTCGGCCACGCCGTGCTCGGGCTGGCAGGTGGTGTAGCAGACCACGATGGCCGGCCCGTCGAACTCCAGCGCGCCCAGCACCGACTTGTAGAAGTGGTTGACGTGGGCGCAGGTGGTCTGGGCCACGTAGGTGCGCGGGTGCATGATCGCGATCTGGGCGATTTCCTTGCGCCGTTCCTGCTTGCCGCCGACCGTCTTGCCGTGGACCGACATCTTGGTGTTCTGGCCCATGTAGGTGCTGGTCGAAGCCTGGCCGCCGGTGTTGGAATAGACCTGGGTGTCCAGCACGAACACCTTGACGTTCATGCCGGAAGCGAACAGCCGGGACAGCGCCTGGAAGCCGATGTCGAACATGGCGCCGTCGCCGCCGATGCACCAGATCGGCTTGTCGTGCCAGCCCTTCTGGTCCCAGCGCATGCGCACGCCGATGGCGTCGGCTGGGGCGTTCTCGAACAGCGAGTTGGTCCAGGGCACCAGGTAGGGGTTGTACGGATACGTGGACGTGTACACGGTGTTGCAGCCGGTGGCGGCCACCAGGCCCCACTGGTCGCCGTACTTCGAGCCAGTGGCGGCGCACATCATGCGGAGGGCGGTGCCCTCGCCGCAGCCGGCGCAGGAGCCGGCGCCGCCGGTGTAGATGTGCGTCTCTTCCTTGAGCATCATGTCGATCAGCAGGTTGTCGTTGATGTACTTGTTGTCGGACGGCCCGATGTTCTTGAAGTAGCGGTGGCTCTTGCGCGAATCGATCATCACCTGATCGGTCTTCGGAATCATTTTGAGGGCGTCGTCGTCGCAGACGGTGACGCACTCGGCGCAGCCCTTGCACTTCGACGGGTCGATGATGATGTTGAACATCCCGCCGTCGCCGAGCTTCTTCTTGCCGGCGTCGTAGTACTTCTTGGTCTTCGACCACTGCTTGGCAAACATCTCCCGGTCGCCTTCGGGAATGGTCTGCATCTTCTTGGTCCACTCGCTCTCGGACAGCACCTTGCCGAGGATGGCGGTGTCCGGGCATTCGGTGACGCAGTCCATGCAGCCGGTGCAGTTCTCGGGAATGTACTCCGGGATTTCCGGCGAGATGTTCGAAAAGTCGCGCAGGCTGGCGGTGCCGGCGGGGATCAGCGACCGCGCTACCGAGAGATCGGCGGGCAGGTCGCGCTCGCCCCAGCCTTCCTCGTAGCCGCGGATGATGCGTTCGTTGAAGTCGGTGACGTCCAGCACCGGCAGGCTGATGAGCTTGTAGCCGCTATCGACGATGGTGCCGTAGGAGTTGTTATTGTAGGGGTCCTTCGGCGTGGCCTCGTTCATCGAGGGCGCCTTGGTGGTCGTGCCGTTGGTCTGAATCATGTATGGCTCCGGAAACCCTGAAGGTACTGTGTATCGTGATGGTTGGCGCCGCCAACCGTTCCAGGTCAGAATGCTTCCGCTTCTCGCTGTTTCACGGCCGCGAGTTCCTGGGGAGTCAGGAAGCGTCGGCGGCAATCTTCGAGTTCGCGCTGGTCGAACAGGACCTCGCCCAGGCGACGGACCCACGTGCCCAATTCGTCGTCCTGGTAGCGGTACAGATGAAACGAAAAGCAGGCCCATTCGTGGGCATGTCGCGCGGCGTACTCCTCCGGGGTCAGGCGGAGGTCGGCGGGCGAAAACAGCTCGCGGACGAGCTCGTCGCCATCCGTCTGCTGCAACTGCTCGTTGATCGATGAATCGGTCTTCGTCGCCACTCTAAGCTCCTTGCCCGGGGACAGCCGTCAAGGATAAGTCACATGCACACGCAGGTGATAAGCGGTTCCGTCCAGCACCGGTTCCCAACGTTGGATCGAACCACCCAGCGCCGTAACGGCATCCTCCAGAAAGTTGCCTAGGAGCGTCCCTGGCCCATGGCCGCCCGCAGCCAGCGCTGCGCTGGTGGTCTTTTCCACATTGTATGCCACAATGACCGCCGGCTGTGGCATGCCGGCCAACAGCAAGCCGGCAGCGGCCAGCACGCCCGTCGAACGCCTCGGCAGCAAGGCATTACTGCGAATGCCGTCAATCGATGCCGAACGCCGGTGATGGTCGAAGCGAACGCTGGCCCCGCCCCGGCCTCCAGAGGCCGCCCGATCGAAGTCGAAGAACCACCGATCCGGGTCGCTGGAGCTTTGCCGAACCGTGCAGACATCGTTGGGAGCGACGGCCAATCGGCTTCCTCAACCGTTGCCTCCGGACCTAAATCCCGTACTCCGTCGCGAACACCTCGTCCCAGGAAAGGCTGTCGATGGCGGTCTCCTGGTTCATTTCAATCTGCGCCTCGTCGCGCGCCGCTTCCAAACAAGCTTCCCACATGGCGCGAATCACATCATCGGTCAGGCTGGGCGTTTCCTCTTGGATGTCGCGAATTTCCCGGCGAGCACTGCGGATGGAGCCGACCCAGCTGCGCGAGCGCTGCTCGGGCTGCGCCAGCCATTTCAGCACATGCTTCATCAGCCGGATCAGCTGGCTGCGCAGCGCCCGGCGCTCGGAGCGGCTCAAGGCGTCGATCAACTCCTCGATGCCCAGCGCGGCCTCTTCGACGTGGCCCTGCCGCAGTTCGTCCCGGATGGCCACGGCCGTCTGGTAGTGCGACGAAACAGCTTGTTCACGCCAGTTCATGAAGATCGCCATCGATCCAAAAGGGCCGTAAGGTCCGGGTCGATGTCCAACGGCTCCGAGCCTTGGTAAAGCACGGCTACGTGCTGCCCAGGCTGTAGCCGCTGCAAACATTCGGCGCGTTCAACCGGCACTGAAATCGAGATTTCCTCTCCAGGGCAGGTCTCGATGCAACCAGTTTGGCGAACACGGCAGATGCGCGGCGGCTCCACGCTCACCACGACCCCACCACCAACGCACCGTTCATTGTGGACAAACTTCAAGTCACGGCTCCGCAGTGCAATCCCTTCAATCAGTTTCTTTGGTGCGTCACCAACCCAACCACCCGCGTATACCACCGGCCGCCGTCCAACACCCAGCGTTCGCGGAACACATGGAATGCCTTGCTGGCATCCTGCCAGAAAATGTACACGTAGGCGAATGGCCGGTCGTCGTGCTGGTTGCCCTTCGCGTCCAGGTAGAGATTCACGCGCGTGTGCCAGATGTCCACATCACCGTAGCTTTGGCGAAACGAAGCCAGCGAGTTGCTGTATTGGCTTTCGACCACTTTGCCCGTTTGCCGTAAGCGTGGATCGACCCGCGAAAAACACCCGCGCCAGTCTTCCCGGTTAAGCTTCCGATAGAAATCCTTGATTCTCCGACGCAGCGCGGCCCGCTCCGTGTTGACGTTCGCAGCAGGTTGCCGACGCTGGATCATGGTTCAGATAGTTCCCGAAGACCGATGCGGATTGAACCACTTTCCGGAGGACGGCTCCCGATCCGCACTGATCTTGATGTTCGTGCATTTCGGCTCGTGGTACACGAAATACCAGCGCTTCCAGCCGCGCTTCTTGTTGGGCGGCTGCTTGGTCGGCCCATTCTCCTCATCGGACACGACATCCCATTCCCAGGCCGCCTCCTCTTCGGGCAACCCTTCCCACGGTTCATCCCAGAGTTCGTGGATGTCCATGTCGCCCACGCAGCGCTCGCCTCCGGCTCGCGGCTGAACGGCGAGGAACTTACGCGCCGGTCAGCGACCGCGGCACCTCGCGCATCTCGCTGTAGCCGCGCTTGACGCAGTTGAGGTTGTCCTGTACCACGCGGTCGCCGCGCTTGCCGAAGTATTTCCGCAGCGCCTTCTCGACGCCCGCGTAAACCTGCTCGTCGTCCATCTGCGCGTTCTTGGCGTAGGGCGTCAGCTTGAGGAAAGCGCCCAGCAGCACGATGCCCTGCATGCGCATCTGCAAGTCCGCTTCCGAGGCCATCTCGCGGGCGATCTTGACCATGTCGCAGAAGTAGACCCGCGCCTTGCGCTTGCGGATGTGCGCCTGCACGTCGGGCGGGATGTGCTTCCAGACGTCGGCTGGCTCGGTATGCACGCTCTGCATGAAGACGGCGCCGTTGGGCTGCAAGCCTTCGAGCGTGTTCGGGTTCAGCATGGCGGTCGGGTCGTTGATGCACAGCAGGTCGATGTGCTCCAGCTCGCTGTGCATGTAAATGTGCGAGTCGCCGACCGTCAGGTAGTAGGTGGTCGGCAGGCCCTTCTTTTCCGAGCCGTACTTGGGATACGCCTGCACGTCCTTGCCGAAGACGTTGCCGGCGATGGTGGCGATGACCTTGTTGGTCGTCACCGAGCCGAAGCCGCCGACCGAATGGCCGCGCATCGAGAAGCCGCCGGACGGCCGGAGGTCGGGGTCGTCGGTCCGCTTCAGGCTCAGGGCATGATCGATGCCGACGCAGAAGTAGTGCTGGCCGTCGGGCTTCATCATGTTCTGCACGGCGGCGATGATGTCGCCGGGCCGCACGTCGCGGCTGCCCAGGCCCGCCGCCCCGTGATAGATGCGCGGGATGCGGTCGATCTTTTCCTGGCCGTTGACGCCCAGGGCGGCGTCGCAGAACGCCGCTTTGATCTCGCGCGTCAGGTGGTTGCCGGTCGTGGACAGCGGATCGTCCATGCGCTCGAAGACCGAGAAGGCGGTGCAGTTCTTCAGCGCGTTGACGATCTGCTTGGCGGGGAACGGGCGGAAGCAGCAGACGTTCAGACAGCCGGCCGGCACGCCCCGCTTCTCGCGGAGGTAGTCGATGGTGGCCATCGCCGTTTCCATGTAGCTGCCCATGCCCACCAGGATGAACTCGGCGTCCTCGCAGCGGTACGGCTCGACGAAACCGTAGCGCCGGCCGGTCTTCTGGAAGAACAGGTCGAAGCACTCCTCCAGGATGCCTTCGATGCGGTCGTAGTACCAGCGCTGGGCGATCTTGCCCTTCATGTAGCTGTCCTGGTTCTGGACCACGCCGGACATCAGCGGGTTGGCGGGGTCCATCAGGTTAATCAGCTTTTCCTTGGGATCGCCGATGTATTCCTTCATGAAGGCCGGCTCCGCCAGGCGCACGCTCTCGACGGTGTGCGTGGTCAGGAAGCCGTCCTGGATATTGAAGAACGGCGTCTGGCTGGCTTCCGCGGCGCGGCGGGCGATCAGGCAGAGGTCGCCGGCTTCCTGCGCGTTGCGGCCGAACAGCATGCCCCAACCGCAGTCGGCGATGCTCATCAGGTCGTCGTGGCCGGCGTGGACGTTCAGGCCCTGGCTGGTCAGCGCGCGGGCGCCGATGTTCATCAGCACCGGCAGACGCTTGCCGGAGATCGTGTAGAGCACTTCCTTCATCAGCACCAAGCCCTGGCCGGAAGTGAAATTCGTCACCCGGCCGCCGGCCACCGCGAAGCCCTCGCAGACCGTCGCCGCCGAGTGCTCGCTTTCCGGCTCGAAGAACAACAGCGGATCGCCCCAGAGGTTGGTCTGGCCGTTCATGACGGCCGCGTTGAAGCCGCCGCCCATCGTGGTCGAACTGGTGATCGGATAAGCCCCCGCCGCCTGGGCGACGTGGATTTCCACATGCACGACCGCCTCGGCCCCGTCGCAGGTGGTGGGAATCCCCGGGTACTCGAACTTGGTATCGACGGCTTCCGGGATCGTCTCGGGAGTTTTGTCTTCGCGTCCGATGGTTGCGGCTGCTTTCATCAGTCCCTCGTTCTGGAGATACTTCCGGGTATCGCTGTGGCCCTGGGGATTGGTCAACAGATGGTGATGCAGTCGCTTCGCGGTTCGCCACCAGCCGGGTTCAGGCACCCGCTGACGGTTCGACCGCGTGCCACTGTTTTGGTTGTGGGAGAGCGCAAGTCCGATGGTGGGAGAGACACTGGGGGCTTACACTCCCGATTCAACCCGCTGTCAGGGCGTGCGAAATCGCCCTGATATGGTACGATTTTCCCTGGGATGGTTCAGGGGCGTCGCAAAATACTACCGCCATCATGACTTTTCCGGCAATTACCGTCAAGGAGAATCGCCTGAATCCGCCTGATCCACGGAAGTTAGGGAAGCGACGGGCATCCCAAACTTCTCGTGGAACCTATGTCGTTCTATGGACTTGGGAAAGATAGGCAAGCTGCCTGGCCGCTGGCCACACGTCCGCCGCTGGCGGCTTCGCACCCCCGCTGTTTCGTTTCAGTTCGTATCACTGACACCCTCGCGCCAGTCTCAATGAGAATCAATAATGGTTAGTGCGCACTAAGTAGTCGCCGGGCGAGCGTCGAGGCGTCAGCCCGACGTGGAACGATGGAACCGCTTTCCACG
>JAGVLI010000552.1 GCA_020054355.1 Planctomycetales bacterium
CGGTAGTGCAGCGGCAGCTGACCGCGGGCGATGGTGCCCGGCAGTGGCGGCTGCAGGGGCCGGCCGTTGGGGAAATTCGGGTTGGCCGCGAAGCTGTGATATGCTGGGGAATGAACCATCTCCGGCATCACTTCCAGGTTGGGCCGCCCTGGATTCAGCCGCAGCGTCCAGGTGGCGGCGGAAACCGGCTAACGCCCGCTTTCAAATATGTCCAGTTTTCCACAGCTTCAAGGGTGGATCGTGAACTGAACTATCGACCGTGGAAATCGAGGCTAGCCGACGGCATGGATGGGGGAGCGAGACAACATGGGGCTGCTTCGCACAGCGCCGTGGGCGTTTCCGCACATGGCAGGGCAAGCAAGGCTCCCGCCACTGGGCTTCACGCTTGAGAAAAGCCATCACCTGCGGTCGGCACGAGCTTTGCTTTTCCAGTCGGCGCTTATCCGGCACCCAAAGCGGCGAACAGGAGCGGGTCGATGCTGCCAATCCAAGCAACCATGTTGATCCCCGATCTCCTCCGTGCAGCCCCTCAGGCCAGGCCCATTCTGGATCGCTATGGGCTGCGGGGCTGTGGCGGCAAGTTCGGCCCCGTGGAATCGCTCGGTTTTTTCGCCCAGGCGCACGCTGTCCCTCTGGATCGGCTGCTCGATGAACTCCGCATGGCCGCAGGCGATCGAGAGGCAACTCCGATTCCTCCCACGTTGGCTGCGGACGGAAATGCGGCCGACACCATTTACCGTCCCTTCTTCCTGGCTGGCATCAGCGTGGTGCTGACCCTTGGGGCGACCTGGGGCGCTTACCTGCTGTGGCGGATCAGCTGGCAGGGGAGCTTCGGTGCGGCAGGTCTGCACGAAGTGAACGCGCACGGCCACGCCCAGATTTTCGGCTGGGTCGGCCTCTTCATCATGGGGTTCGCCTACCAGGCGTTCCCCCGCTTCAAGCACACGGACCTGGCGCTGCCGCGCCTGGCCTACCTGAGCTTGGTGCTCATGCTGGCCGGTTTGCTCGGGCGCGCCGGCTGCGAGCCGCTGGCGGCCGAATACCCTTGGGCCGGGTGGGCGGCCCTGAGCGGATCGGCCCTGGAAATCGTGGCCGTCGGTCTTTGTGCCGGCATCCTCGGCCGGACGTGGTATCGAGCCGGCAAATCCTTGGCTTCTTACGATTACTACATCCTGGCTGCCCTGGTCTGGTTCGTGGTGCAGGCCGTTTATGACGCGGTCTATTTCGCGGCCACGGTCGCGACGACCGATCCCGCCGAGCTGCGCTGGCTCATCGCCACCTGGCAAGGATCGCTGCGGGAGGTGCAAATTCATGGCTTCGCCCTGCTGATGATCCTGGGTGTGAGCCAGCGGGTCTTCCACCACTTCTATGGTTTGCCGGCACCGAGCCCGCGCCTCAGCCTGGCAGCCCTGGCAGCCCTGAATGTTGCCATCATCGGCGAAAGCGTCGGCCTGGTCCTGATGCAACTCGCCGACCGAACCTGGGCAGTGCTCTGGTACGGGTCCGTGCTCCTGCTGGCCGGAACCGTGGCGCTGCTGGTGCGGGATTGGCACATCTTTGCCCCCGCGACCGAGGCGGATCGCAGCCTGAAGTTTTTGCGCCTGGCCTACGTGTGGTTGTTCGTGTCGCTGGCCATGTTGGTCTTTGTCCCCGGTTACCAGTTTGGGATCCTCCCGTGGCTGGCTCCGTCCAGCGGCGCGGCCCAGATCGGTTTCTCCCATGCGTACTACGGCGCCACCCGTCATGCCATCACGGTCGGCTTCATCAGCTTGATGATCGTGGGCATGGCGGCCAAGGTGGTGCCCACGCTCAACGGGGTCAGTGTTCACGCACTGGGGCAACTCTGGGGGCCTTTCCTGCTGATTAACCTGGGCTGCCTGCTCCGCGTCACCGCGCAGACCTTGACCGATTTCACGCCTCGCGCCTTTGCCGTAACCGGAATCAGCGGCACGCTGGAGACGCTCGGCCTCGCCTGGTGGGGCGGTCACCTCGCGCGCATCATGCTGGGCTGGCGTCACGAGGGCTTGGAAGCAGTGTGCAACAGTCAGCGTGTCCCCGCCTACGTGCCTGGCCAGGCTATTCTGCCCACCCATAGGGTCGGCGACATCCTGGATCAGTGGCCCGGCGCCCTGGAGACCTTTCTGGCTTTCGGATTCAAACCGCTGGCAAACCCGCTGCTCCGCCAGAGGTTCACCCGCGGCGTAACGGTCAGGCGGGCCTGCCGGTTCCTTGGGTTACCGGAAGCCCAGCTCATCGGCGCCCTGGAGGCAGCACAGGCACGCCAATTCAGCCGCCGCCGGCCCTTGCCGCTGGTCCAGGGCTGAATCCGGTCGTGCGGGTGCGAAGAGAGGCCAGGTGATGATGGCAGGTTCAGCGGGGCCAGGGCTCCGGATTGGTGCTGAGTCTGGCCTTCCCCATGATCGAGCGGCTGGAAGCAGCGCGCAAGTTTCCGGCAACGTCCTGCGGCAGTGTCGCCTACCCGATCCACCTGATGGAACACGAGCACGACCAGGCCGGCGCCGCCCTGCGGGAATTCCCGGAAACGACTTCTTTCCACCGGCGGCCCGGCTGGAGAAGCGGTTGCGGACAGCCTGACAGCCTGGCCCTGGCCATTGAGCTCCCCCCATTGCCGAGGGGCATGTTCAGCCTGACGCCTCTGGACGCCGGCCTGCGGACGGCGGGGTTCGTCGTGCTGGCCACCGCCCTCCAGACAGCCGAGCTGTCGGAGGAGCGAGTCGTGTCCGGGAAATGCAGGCGAGCCTGCTTCGCCACTTCCACCTTGAAGAGCGGGGCGGCGATATGAGCCAGGTACTGGCCGAAGCTCCGCACCGGCACCACGCCGCACAGGAGCTGTTGGCCGGGCACGGTTGCATGAGTGCCGACCTGGAGGCACTCATC
>JAGVLI010001091.1 GCA_020054355.1 Planctomycetales bacterium
CGCGCACCGAGAAGAAGTTCTCTTGCGGCACCACGCGCGCCCAGACACCTTGCCGACGATCGTAGGGACGATGCTCGCCGGTCAGGAAGTACATCACGTTGATGAAGCCGCCCTGCGTGAAATAGGTGCCGAGGTTGGGGGCGGTGTTGACGTTGACCGTGAGCGGAGTATTCGGGCCGCCCGGCCGCGCGAAAGCGGTGATGGCGTCGCCCTGCCAGCTCGCCAGGTACTCCGCGTGGATCGTGAACGGACCATTGACCACGACGAACTCGGGGTTGAGCATGGTCTGGCTTTTGCCGGCGACGCTGAAGTCAAGCAGCGGCGTCTGCAAGGCGGCCGGGCCGTTGCGCAGCGCCAGGCGGGTCCGGTAGCGGTAGACGTAGTCGTCGAGGCTGCGGTGCTGGACCGCCAGGCCGAGGTGCATCAGGCAACGGCCGTCGTGCTCCCAGATCGGCAGGCCCCAGATACGAGTGGACCAGCTGTACTCGCCGTCGCCGATGTTGGAGCCGACCACGGACGAGGTGTTCTTGGTCAAGCTGTTCATGAGGCCGACGCGCTGATCGTTGAAGGTACGGTACTGCAGCAGGCCCACCTGGAAGCCGTTATCCAGGCCGCCGACGAAGGTGTCGAACATCAGCGACCGTTCCATGTAGTCGAGGAACCGGCTGCTGGTGATGTGCTCCATCGAGATCGCCGGCTTGATGCTGCCCGCGCGGATGGTGCCCAGCGTCGGCAGCTTGTCGTACTCGAACCAGAGGTCGGTGTTGGCCGGCATGAAGAACGGGTTGCTGCCGGTCGCGAAGGTGTTCAGGAAATCTGGTTCAAACCAGAAGTTGAACACTTCCCACATGGTGCCTTCGACGCCGACGCGGGCGCGACGGAAATCGACGCCGTCCTGGATGTTGCCGGTGCCGCCAGGGCCGAACATGACGTCGCCCGGCGCGGTGACACCGACCCAGTCCACCTGCAAGCGGCCAATGGGGTGGACGCGGAATGCCTTGTCCTTGGTTTCGAGATTCAACCCGTGGTTCCAGCGGGCCGTCATGCTCAGGTCCTTGCCGATCGTGTAGCCTTCCTGCTCGTCCAAGATCTTCTTGGCTTCGTCGGCCTTCTTCTTCTGTCCTTCGACTTCCTTGAGATAGTCGCCGACGATCTTGCGGACCGAAGCGGGGTCGGCCGGTTCGGCGGCCGCCGCGTTGCCTTCACTTTCCGTGGCCGAGACCGGCGACTGGCCCCCCTCGAGCTTCTTCATGAGCTGCAAGTTTTGCTGTTCGAGCGCTTCCAGCCGCTCGCTCAACTTCTTGATGACGTCGCTTTGCGTGTCCTGGGCTTGCACGCTGCCCACGACCGCGAGCAGGCCGAGCGCTCCGAAAAGCGCGCCGAGCCTGAGCATCTTGCCCATTCCGTACATGCGGTGAACTCCTTTTCCCGAAAAAAAGCGGCGTGACGGGCTTCCCTGCCAGTCAATCCGTTCCAGAGGCTGAGGATCAGCTTGCAACCTACCCTGGTGCCAAATGTATCGGCGCTCTGGGAAAATCGGGATATGAAGAACCAGAGGAAAAGCCCGGGGGCTGGGAAAGGTGGGGTCTCACTCGGCCAGTGATGCGTTTTGTGCCGGTTCTCATGGTGCCAGGCGGGCCGGTGAAAACGACACCGCCCCCGGCCCACGGAAACCTTGCGGATTCCGCGGGCCAGGGGCGGCATGCCGACAGGGAGCGAATGTAGCGCCGAGGGGCGTTCCGCGACTGCTATGACCGGACCAGCGGCTTCAAACCGGCGACTCCTGGTCCGCGGCATGGCGCGCGAGGATGGCGGCGCTTTCGCCCGTCAGGAACTCGATCTCGCCAGTGGAAATATCGTACAGCGCGCCGACGATCAAGATACGGCCCGAGTGGGCCAGCCGATTGAGCGCCCTACTCTGCTCCAGAATCACCTCGACGGAGCGCAGCACATTGCGGCGGGCCATGCTGTCAATGCAATCCGCGCGCAGTTCGGGCGACATGCCTTCCAGACGCTGACAGGTATCCGGGTCGATCGAGCGCTGAATTTCGTTGACGACGTAATCGAGATGGTCGCAGCCGGTGGCTTGCCCAGCGCTCTCCGGTGCGCAGAGGAAATTGACGGCGGCGGATACCGCGCCGCAGCGGGTATGGCCCATGACCAGCACCAGCTTCGCGCCGGCGACCGTACAGCCGTACTCCATGCTGCCCAGCACCTTGCGGCTGGTGACGTTGCCGGCCATACGGATGCTGAAGATGTCGCCCAGGCCCAGGTCGAAGACCAGCTCGGCGGGCGCGCGGGAATCGATGCAGCTCAGGATCACCGCCAGGGGATGCTGTCCGTCGGCCGTGGCCTGCAATTGTCGGCCGAAGTCGCGGGTCAGCCGCTGGCCGGCGCGCGCCCGCTCGTTGCCTTCCTTCAGGAGCTGCAGTACCTGCGCCGGTGTGATCTGATCCTGAATATCGCGGCTGGAATAGTCCACGTACTGGATCTGGTCCTTGAGCTGATAGCGTCTGCGGAAACCGAGCAAGCTGACCTGCACGCCGCGCGCCGGGGCCGTTTGCTCCCGGAAGTCGCGGATCAGGTCGAGCACGTCGGGATCGATATAGACCGTGTTGCGCGCGTCGAGCAGGACGTGGCCGCCGCGCGGCACGCCGCGCAGGGTCTGCTCCAGCGCGGCCCGGTTGAAGAAGCTCACCTGGCTGGCCAGTTCGATGTGCAGCACGTCGCCGCCCAGGTGCTTTTCCATGATGAGCCGCAGCGGGCGGCGCAGGTTGCTGTGCAGGATGAAGCTGATGCTCACGGCCAGGCCGATCAGGATGCCGACCAGCAGATCGGTGAGGACGATCGCGACCACCGTTACCGCGAAGGGGATGAACTGATAGCGGCCCTCGCTCCACATTTGCTTGATGAGTGCCGGACTCACCAGCTTGATGCCCGTGACCAGCAGGATGGCGGCCAGGGCGGAGAGCGGAATCAGGTTCAGCCAGCCCGGCAGCAGCATCACACAGACGAGCAGCAGCGTGCCGTGGACGACGGTGGCGAGTTTGCTCCGGCCGCCGGCGTTGATGTTCACCGAACTGCGGACGATCACGGACGTGATCGGCAGGCCGCCGATCAAACCCGAGACCACGTTGCCAACGCCCTGGGCGAGCAATTCACGGCTTGGCGGCGAGGTGCGCTGCAGCGGGTCAATCTTGTCCACCGCTTGCAGGTTCAGCAAGGTTTCCAGCGAGGCCACGATGCAAATGGTCGCGCCGGCCATGTAGATCGCGGGATTGGTCCATTGCGTGAAGTCGGGCAGCTGGAGAAAACCGAGGAAGCCGGCCACGCTCTCGGACACGGGCACCTGGACGAGGTGATTTCCCGAGATCGGCCACTGGCCGCCGAGTTGCTGCCAGAGCCAGTTGATGGCGACGCCCAGCAGCACGACGGCCAGCGGCGCCGGGAACAGGGATTTCTTCAACGGCTTCCACTGGTCCCAAACGACCAGCAGCGCGATCGACGCCAGGCCGACGACCGCCGCGCCGACGTGGAAGTCCCCCAGGAGGGCCGCCAATTCGGTGAAGGTGTTCTCGTGGTCCGGCTGGGAGAAAGCCATCTCACCTTCCGGGTCGGTATCGCGGCCCAGGACGTGGGGAATCTGCTTCAGGATCAGGATCACGCCGATCGCGGCCAGCAGCCCCTTGATGACGCTGGACGGAAAGAACGCGGCGATGAAGCCGGCCCGGGCCAGACCCAGCACGATCTGCAGCAGCCCGGCAATGACCACGGCCAGCAGGAATGCCTGGAAGGAGCCGAGCAGCGCGATCTGCGCCGCCACGATGGCCGTCAGGCCGGCCGCCGGGCCGCTCACGCTGGATTGCGACTGGCTGAGGATGCCCACCACCAAGCCGCCGACGATACCGGCCAGCAATCCCGAGAACAGCGGCGCGTTGGACGCCAGTGCCACTCCCAGGCACAGCGGCAGCGCCACCAGAAACACGACCAAGCCGGCGGTGAAATCGCGCACCAGACGCGGTGCGGCTGCTCCGTTATTCTCTGGCATGTGTCAGTCTCTTTCTTCGAGTTCGAGGATCGAGGGTCAGGCACGACAGGGGCGGCATGGTGCCCGGCAGTCTGTCCGAGCAAACAAGTTTCCGACCTGAGCGTAAACCCGCCAGGCAAAGCGTCGGTGAGGGCCGTGGATAAGATTGATGATGTTTTGGCGGGCGGCGCCCATCATGCTCTGGACCGATGCTTCAAGGCACGTGGCGCACAGATAACTGAGCGCCAACCGCACCCGCGTCCAGGAGTAATGTCGTTATCGGGGTAGGCAGCGGCTGGCTGGCCTGGAAATGCTCTTAGCAGCGCAGCAATATCCCGGCGCCGCTGGCGCAGGCCGGGTTACCGACTGCATGGACCAAACCTGGAACTGGAGAATGCGGTTGGATCGGCGGCTGGAGGGCGTTCGGAAAATGACTGGACAGCGTCACCGCCGGAAACGTCGGGCTTCTCCGCAGCGACCCTGCGGCCCGGCAACGCGCGACCGCTTGCGCTTCGGCTGCCTTGCCTTCTTCCTCGGATTCGGAACTCACTCGACAGGAAGAGATTCCGACCAAGACGGCGAGACTGCCCGGCGGAGCGACCAGCAGCAGGCAGAGCAAAGGGGCCAGGCACCACACGAGAGAGCGGCCACGACCCGGTGGTCCCGTCCTGCCGCGCGGCGCGAACCGTGGGCACGGGCTTCTCCAGCCCAGGGTGGCAACCAGTCGTTGTTTCCAGTCCTGCCGCATGGTCCACGTTACGCGAGGATAGTCTTCATTCTCCGGCGGACGAAATCCGTGCTCGCCCGGCCGTCAGGCGCTGGGCGGCTACCCAGGAATTCGCCCGATTTGATCCAACATTACAACGAATGCGCGCAAAGTCAACCGGGATTCGCCCGATCCGGAGCGCTGGGCCGATTCCGCCGGCCGGCGACGGCCTGCATTGTTTGACCCCGATGGGAGTGCCCGATACAATTGCGGCCTCGGAGACCGGACCACCGCTGGCAAACTGGACAACCCATGGTTGCGGAACCAACAGTCGACACGGGTGGAGTCGAGTCCCCGCCGACGGTTTCGGCGTACCGCTGGTTTCAGTTGGCCGCGGGCATCCTGAGCATGGTCGCGGTCGCCAATTTTCAGTATTCCTGGACGCTGTTCGCCCTCCCGCTGGAAAAGGAGCGCGGCTGGACGCCGGTCCAGATTCAGGATGCGCTGAACCTGTTCTTCGTTCTGGCGCAGACCTGGCTGGTCCCGCTGGAAGCGTACCTGGCGGAACGCTTCGGCCCCCGCCGGTTGCTCGTCATGGGCGGGTTGCTGGCCGGGTTGGGCTGGGTCATCAATTCGCAAACGACGTCACTCGCCGTCCTGTACGCGGCCCAGGTGGCGGCCGGCTGCGGTTCGGGCATCGTCTATGGCATCAGCGTGGGCGGTGCCTTGAAGTGGTTC
>JAGVLI010000792.1 GCA_020054355.1 Planctomycetales bacterium
CCAGCGCTCCGGCCGGCGCACGTCTTCTCGCAGCGTCATTTCGCGGAAGCGGTGATGCAGCAGCGCGCTCAGGATCAGGCCGGCCATCGACCAGGTGCCCAGGCCCAGCACCGAAAAGCCGATCAGTTCCAGTTCGTCGTCCATCCGGTATGGGCGCTCGAAATCGCCTTTGTAGAAGGCCAACACACCCAGCACGAAGGGCGGGGTCTGGCCGGCCTCGAACTTCGCGAGGTATTCGAGGTCGTTGCCGCCGTAGCTGCGCGACATTTCCAGCGGCATCACGCAGCAGAACAGCGACACGATCCAGTGGCCGCCGCCGACGAAGACGGTGGTCAGCAAGGTCCACATGGTCGCGCGCAAGCTGGTCCGGCAGACCAGCGAGAACCACAGGCCGATGGTGGCGAACACCCCGGCATAAACCAGCCAGGCGATGACCACGAACGGCACCGCCAGGACGTGCAGCCCTTCCGTCACCAGCCCCATCAGCCAGACAGCCCCCAGCCAAAGCCAGACCCAGCGGATGCTGGCGATGCTGCCAGCCCACTTGGCGAACAGGATGGTCGAGGCGTCGAGCGGCGCGGTCAGCAGCCCGTCCAGTGTCTGCTTGTCGCGCTCGCCGGACAAACTGCCGGCCGCCCGCACCGCCACCGCCAGCAATCCCAGGGTGGCCAGGATGCTGCCGACCGTGCGCACGTAGATATTCATGCTCTCGGAGAGCTGTCGCCACATTTCCTCGGAACTGTTGATCCAGGGTCGGCCGCGAAACGCTTCCCAGACGATGAACGGCACCGGCAGGAAGCTCAGCGTGACGAGCGAAAGGACGCTGATTCGACCGAACCAGCGGAGCCGAATGCCCGGCTCGGCGAAGATTTCCTTCCAGAGCATGGGCTGATTTCCAATCGCCGGCCGGCCGAAGATGCGCCAGTGCAGCGCCAGCTTGCGGTTCTCGCCGTAGGTTTCCTTCAGCGCCACCCGCCGCAACCGCAGCACGGCGAGGGTCGTGGTCGCCAGCGCCAGCAGCCCGTGAAAGATGGCGAAATCGCGCAGCGTCTCGGGCAGCATGTCCGCCAGGGTCTGACCTCGGTCCAGGCCGTGCATCAGCTGGCCCAGCACCAGCGGCAGGTTGCCGGCGTTGAACGCCGTGAACGGCGTCATCAAGGTCAACTCGACCGGGTCATTCGGGGAACCCACCCAGGGCACGACGAAGCCCTCGCTGAGCAAGCCGGGGAACTCAAAGCCCACCCAGGTCGTCAACAAGAAAGCCATGAAAGAAACGAAGTGATACGCCACCACCAGCAGATAGGTCAGCACGATGGCGTCGCGCGGCTTCTTCGCATGAACGGAGCAGAGAATGCTGACGCCCGCCAGGCTGAGGATGATAAGCGCAGTGGCGGCGAAGCTGGCCAGCAGCAAGTCGGGATCGATGCCGCCGAAGAACTGCAGGAAGGCCAGCACCGGCAGACCCGCCAGCACGATCATCATCAGGTTGGCGATGCGGGCAATCAGCTTGCTGAGGACGATCTCGCGGTTGCGCAGGTCGGTGGCCAGCAGGAACTCCAGCGTCTTGCGGTCCTTTTCCTCGGCGATGGAGCCGGCCACGTAGGCGGGGGTGAGAATGGCCGACAGCGACAGCTGCACGATCATGAACGTGAAGAACAGCATTTCCGCGAACTCGGCCATCATGCGGAGTTGGTTGCCGCCTTCCATATAGCGGTAGTCCCAGCGCCAGACCAGCCAGATCCAGGTCAGGATGAACAGCAGGGCCGAGACGTAAAGCGCGCGGAAGATGATGTAGCGGCTGCGGCGGGCGACGCGGACCATGTCATAGAAGAGGACGGGGCCGAACAGCTTGAGCCAGCCGCGGCGCATCATGGCCGCCAGCGCGACGACCAGCAGCGACCAGAGCATCACCTGCTGGGCCAGGCTCAGGCGGGCGCGAAACCAGAGCAGGCTGAAGGCGAGCAGCAAGCCGACCGCGATGCCCAGGCGCTCCTGCCACGACTGCCAGCTGTTCGACCAGGAGAAGGTGATCCGGAACCACTGCAGGCAGTCGATGAGCAACCGCATGAGAGTCATTCTCGCAGGAAGCTGGAAATGATCGCCATCCAGTGTACGGTCCACCGGACGACATGGGTAGGGTCCGCTGTGCGGACCACGGAAAGATCGGAATGGCAAATGTCTCACGGTCCGTACAGCGGACCCAACAACAATTCCGATCGCCAGTGTACGGTCCCGTCGGCCGGCGAGCAAGAAGCCGGGAACCCCCGGTCGGTTATTCGCCGGCCGGCGGCGAGTATTGCGGTTATTTTCGCGAAAGTGCGGCAGGTGCGAAGCCGCCAAGCGGCGCACCGGCGGTTGGTTTCCGCCCGCCGCTGCTAGACTTTCGCTCCCTTTCGGCCTAGGAATGCAGAGGGGCCACGGAACACCACTTCGCGCCCGTCCGACACCGAACACCAGGGAGAACTTCCATGACCAGACGCATCGTGTTGCTGGCCGGCCTGACGGCCGCCGGCCTGTTCCTGGCCTGGGGCTGGGCGCAGACGCCCGCCAAGACCGCCGACGACGAGCAGGCCATCCGCAAGGCCGTCGAGGCGTACTCGGCCGCCTTCAACAAGGGCGACGTGGCCGGCGTGCTCGCCTACTGGACCGCCGACGCCGACTTCGTCGATGAGAACGGCAAGCTGCACAAGGGCCGCGAAGCCCTTGCCACCCTGTTCAAGTCCGCGGCGGTCGAACTCAAGGGCCATCAACTCAAGCTGCAAACCAAGTCGCTGCGTTTCCTCAAGCCCGACGTGGCCGTGGAGGACGGCGAGGCCGAGATGAAAGGCCCCGACGGCACCAGCGACTCCAACCGCTACACGGCCGTGTGGGTGAAAGCCGACGGCAAATGGCTGATCGCCAGCGCCCGCGACCTGCCCAGCGATCCGGGCGAGCACGGCCAGCGCCGGCTGCGCGAACTGGACTGGCTGGTCGGCACCTGGACGCACCAAGACGACAAGTCGAGCGTACAGGTGGTGGGGCGCTGGGTGCTCAATCGCACGTTCCTGCAGTTGGAAACTATCGCCAAAGTGAAGGGCGAAGAACTGGCAGTCTCGCAGATGATCGGCTGGGACCCGCAGAACCACCAGCTGCGCACCTGGTTCTTCGATTCGCGCGGCGGCCACGGCGAGGGCTGGTGGACCCGCGACGGCAACGCCTGGACGGTGGAGCTGTCCGGCGTGGTGGCGGACGGCCGGACGGGTTCGTCGCTCAACATCTGGAAGTACATCGACGACAAGCATTGCACCTGGCAAGCAACCCATCGCTCGGTGGATGGTCAACCCTTGCCGGACGTGGAAGTGAAATACACCCGCGCGGCGGCGAAGTAAGCACCGTCAGTTCATCCCAATTCCGAGAGAATCCATCATGAAAATAATCAGATTCACGGTTGCCGGCTTTTTGGTGCTGCTCTGCGCCTCGAACACCGACCTGTGGGGCTTCCCGCGAGGGGGCGGCGGCGGC
>JAGVLI010000387.1 GCA_020054355.1 Planctomycetales bacterium
CCTCGGCCCCGGCGCGGCGGCACACGCGCAAGAACGCGCGGTGCTCCAGGAGAAGGGCGCAGCCATCCGCAGCCTCGCCTGTTCCCCCGACGGCAAGTATCTGGCTTGGGGAGGGTCGAGTCCTCCCGGAGAAGGGGTCCAACTCTGGGACCTCGCCGGAAACAAGCTCGGCAACATTCTGCCACACCGACGTTCGGTGGATTGTGTTGCCTTTTCGCCGGACGGCCGGCTGCTGGCCGCCGCCACTTGCGAGCAATCCGTGCGGAGACAAGTTACTCTGATCGTGGTCTGGGACCTGGCCACCCGCAAGGAAGTGACCGAATTGGAGGGCGGCGGGATCATCCTGGCGTTTTCCCCGGACGGCAAGACGCTGGTGTCCGGCGCGACGCGGCCGGTCGGCAACCGCTTGAAGGTTTGGGACGTGGCGACCGGGAAGGAACGCAAGGACAGCGACGATCACAAGTCTTATGTGTGCGCCGTGGCCTTCGCGCCCGACGGCCAGACTTTCGCGTCCGGCTGCCATGCCGGGACCGTGATCGTCTGGGACGCGCGCACCCTGACACCCCTGCATCGGCTGGCACCGTTCCAGGGCGAGATCCTGTCCCTGGCCTACGCGCCCGATAGCCGAACGCTGGTGGTGGGCAGCACGCACGCAGCCCTCGTCGCCGGCGATTTCGTGAACCAGAAGGCCACCCTGAAACTCCACGAAGTGTACACGGGCAAAGTGCGCTGGGCCGTCAAACCCTCGATCCGCGACATGGCGGACGTGACCTTTTCGCCGGACGGCAAGCTGCTGGCCCTGGGCGGCGACCGGGACCTGGAATTCCTGGAGGCGGCGACCGGCGAGCGTTGGGCATTGCTGAAATCGAGCAGCAGGAAACAAGGCTGCGGATCGTTGGCCTTCACTCCCGACGGCAAGAAGGTGGTCACGAGCGACAACGGCGGCTGCGTGAAGGTCTGGGACGTTCCCCAGGAAAAGCAAGCTCGAAATGATGACGATGACTGACTGCGAACTAATCAGCCGACGCTAGCACAACCTAGGTTGAGCAGTTCTTTGCATTAAAGGAGCCAGAAAAGGGGGCGAGAATCGTTTCAGGAAAAGACTCCCGCCCCCTTCCCGACCCTGGAATAACAATCCTTGCTTTATTTTTCTCTTCTTCCATCCCTTCTTTTTTGTGCATCCTGCCGATGGGCAACCTGGATGAACCGGACCCGGAGACCGAGGCATGGCCGGCAAGTATATCGTGCGTCACGGAGTGTTGCGGTTCCTGGGGGAATTCGAGGCTCCCGAGGGCTTGGCCTGCCTGCGCGGCCACGACATGGTGATCCGCACCGAGCGCGGCCAGGAAGTCGGCCAGGTGCTGTGCGAGTCCAGCCCGCGCGCCGTGGAAATGCTGTCCGAGCCGACGCGCGGCCAGTTGGTGCGTCGGCTGACCGACGAGGACGAGCGCCGCGTCGAGAAGTTGCAGGAGAACGAGCGCTTGGAATTCGACACGTGCCGTCGGTTCATCGCCAACCGCAAGCTGCAAATGGAACTGGTGGACGTGGAACACCTGTTCGGCAGCGAACGGATCGTGTTCTATTTCCTCGCGGAGAAGCGCGTCGATTTCCGCGAGTTGGTGAAAGACCTGGCGCGCGAGTATCAGACGCGCATCGAATTACGGCAGATCGGCGTGCGGGACGAAGCTAAGCTGCTGGCCGACTACGGCGACTGCGGCAAGCCGGTCTGCTGCAACAACCACATGCCGGTGATGCCGCCGGTGTCGATGCGCATGGCCAAGCTGCAGAAATCGACGCTCGACCCGTCGAAGATTTCCGGCCGGTGCGGGCGGCTCAAGTGCTGCCTGCGCTTCGAGCACGACGTGTACGAGGAGTTTCACAAGGAACTGCCGCAGCCCGGTTCCCGCATCGTGACGCGCAAGGGCCAGGGCAAGGTGCTGGCGCAGGAAATCCTGGCGCGCAAGGTGCTGGTCGAATTCGAGGACGGCCGGCGCATCGTCGTGGCCGCCGAGGAAATCCTGACTAAGCTGGGCTAGTGCGCAGTCAAGCGGGCTGCGACTTGAAGTAGGTCAGGCTTTCCAGCCTGACTTTGACCTCGGTGTCAGGCTGGAAAGCCTGACCTACCTGAGACTGACTACCGACCATGTCCATGTACTATCCACAGCTGGCCGAGATCGTGAAACGCGATCCCCGTTATGCCTACGAAGCCTATCAATTCGTGCAGGAAGCGCTGGAGTTCACGCAGCGCCGGCTCGGCCGCCAGCGGCGGTCGGACAAGGTGGACGAAGTCCATCCAGAGAATCATGTGCGCGGCTGGGAATTGCTCGACGGCATCCGCGAGCTGGCCCTGCGCGAGTTCGGCCTGATGGCCCGCACCGTCTTCCGCATGTGGGGCATCCAGAAGACCGACGACTTCGGCGAGATCGTCTTCAACCTGGTCGAATCCAACCTGATGAGCAAGACCGACGAGGACGAGCGCAAGGATTTCCAGAACGTCTACGATCTCGATGAAGCCCTCGTCCGCGATTATCGCATTCGCCTGGACGAGGCGGAGTGAGCCATGAATGCCGCCAAGCTGCGCCTGGCGCTGGCCCTCGGCCTGTTTGCGGCCTGGATCGGCTGGCTCGGCTATCTGGCGCTGCCCAGCACCACGCCCCGTGAAGTCCTCTCGCACGCGCAGTTCCTGGTCTCCCAGGTCGATGCGATCGCCCGCGTCGATGCTGCGGACAGCGGCAACCCCAATCCGCTGGTGCGCATCGAGGAAGTACACTGGCCTGCCGAGAAGTCCCAGGAACTGGTCGGCCAGACGGTCCGGATCACCAACCTCGGCAGCTTCGTCCAGGGCTGGAACGGTCCCGGCTCGTATATCCTGCCCCTGCAAGCCAACGGCACCGACTACCAGATCGCGGCGATTCCGCGCTCCCCAGGCTTCGAACGCCTCTCGTTGCGCATCTACACGGCCACCCCACAAAATCGACGGCAGCTGGAGCACATCCCCAAGCCGCCCGCCGCGCGGTAGCTACTTCATCAGGCTCAGCACCAGCGCCACGCCCGCCAGCAGCAGCGCCGAGATCAGCGGAATGCGCAAGGCGCGCTGCACGCTGGAGCGACGTGCCAGCAAG
>JAGVLI010000251.1 GCA_020054355.1 Planctomycetales bacterium
CGGTCAGCTATCGCGTCGGAGAGCCGGCCGCCGCCGGCGGCAAGCTGCTGGCCATCTGGCGGCGGCCGCTCCTCGCGGGTGCCGTGTTGCCGACCATTCCGTTGCCGTTGACTACGGAATATGCGGTGTCTGTCGATCTGGAGCAGACCTATCTGCGCGCCGCAGCGGATGCGTACCTCGGGTGAAGCCATTCTTTCTGCGAAGCCGCGAGCGGCGAAAAAAAAATCTACTTCTTGAACCCCTCCAGCAGCGCCGCGATGCCCTTCAACGCTTGTTCCAGCACTTCCGGCGAGGGCACGGGCAGCTTCAAATACGGCTCGCCGGTGCGCTCGTCGCGCTGAATCAGGGACTGACCGCCGAGGGCTGGGCCGGCCGCTGGCGCGCCCGCATGCTTCGTCCCGTTGGGTAGGGTGGTCGCCAGCTGCTGGACGAGCGACAGTCCGGCTTGCAGCAATCCCGACCAGGCATTGGCGGCGGGGGCTGCCGTGACGGCGCTTTCCTCTTCCGGTTCGCTCATCGCGGCCAGGCCCGCCAATTGCGGATCGGGGGTGTGGCCGCGTTTGCCGGTCCCACGCCGCTGGCCGTTCGGCTCCGCGACTGCCTGCGCGTCCGGCAAGGACCGCAGAGCATCCTCGGCATCCTCCAGCATGGTTTCGCTGACGGCTTCGCTGGCCGCCTCGACCTGTTCCATGAACTTGTTGAGCCGGCTGCCGCCCATAAAAACATCCTTGTCACCGCCATCCAGCACGCCGCCGAACAGCGACTTCTTGAACTTCAGCACCGATAGCATGCCTTCCTCGATGGTGCCCTTGGCCACGAAATTGACCACGCGCACCGGCTCCCGCTGCCCCAGGCGATGGACCCGGCCGATACGCTGCTCCAGCACGGCGGGGTTCCAGGGCAGGTCCATGTTCAGGACCATCGAAGCGTGCTGCAAGTTCAAGCCCACGCCGCCGGCATCGGTCGAGAGGAAAATCCGGCACTTGGGATCGTCGCGGAAGCGGTCGATCAAGTCCTTGCGCTTCGAGCCGGGCACCCCGCCGTGGAACAGCACATGGTCCCAGCCGCGCCGCTTGAAGCGGCGCACCAGCAGTTCGTGCATCCGCAGCCACTGACTGAAGACGACGACCTTGCCCTGGGGCCGCTCCAGGATTTCCTCCAACAGCGTGGCGGCTTCGTCCGCCTTGACGCCGTGATCGCTCTGGTGATCTACGAGGTACGAGCTATCGCAGGACATGCGCATCCGTTGCAGGGCGATCATCAACCGGCGCTGATCCGCCTCGGACAGGAAGCGATAGCGCCGCCATTTCTGCACGATGCGGGCGACGATCTCCATGTTTTCCTGGTGATGATTCATCTGCAACGGCGTCATCGGCACGAAGACGTTGGTGTCGATGCGTTCGGGCAGTTGGTCGAGCACCTGGTCCTTTTGACGGCGAACGAGCAGCGGTTCCAGCGTCTGACCGATGCGGTCGAGGTTGCGATAGCCGACGACCTTGCCGTGCTCGTCGCGGACCTGGTGCTCGTGCAACAGGCGGAAGGTCGGCCCCAGCCGATAGCGGTCCACGAACTGCACGATGGAAATCAGCTCTTCCAACCGGTTTTCCAGCGGCGTGCCGGTCAAGACGATGGCATAGGGCGAGGCGATGCGCTTGACGCTGCGCGCCGTGCGCGTGTTCCAGTTCTTGATGCGCTGGGCCTCGTCGAGGATGACCAGGTCGGGCGCCCAGTTTTCGATCTGATCGACGTCCGCATGCACCGTGTCGTAGTTGGTGATCTTGTAGAAGGTGTTCGAGGCAAAGCCGCGCTCGCGCGAGCGGCGCAGGCCGCCGATGACCTCGGTCGCGCGTTCGACGAAACGGGCGATTTCGCGCTGCCATTGGTGCTTCAGCGAAGTCGGGCAGACGATCAGCACGCGCTCGACGCCAAAATGCTGGGCCATGATTTCCGTGGCGGCGACCGCCTGGATCGTCTTGCCCAGGCCCATTTCGTCGCCGATCAGCGAACGGCCGGCGGCGGCGGCGAACAGCGCCCCTTCCCGCTGGTAGTCGTAGAGCGGGATTTTCAGCAAGTCCTTGAAGGCAGCGCTTTTCACGCCGCGCGGAAAGGCCTCGGCCACCACCTGGCGACGGCGCTCGGCGTCGCGGACCTCGGCAATGAAAGCCAGCACATCGTCCTGGCAGCGCAGCTCGTGGTCGATCCGAGCGGCGTCCGCCACAAATGCGTCGAAACGGCCAAAGGCATCGGGCAGCAGGGCGCCATCCGCGGCGAAATAGCGAGTCGCCAGCCGGGCCAGGGCCACCGGGCACTCGGCGCCCGGACGAAAACGCACCTCGCGCTGTGCGCCGTAGTGCAGGCAGACTTCGCTGTATTCGGGCTGATGGCCCGCCTTGAGGGCCGACGGCCCGCCGCGCTTGCGTTCCAGGCGGGACAGGGCGAACTCGATGTGCTTGCAGGTGCCCAGCGTGTTCGTGGCGAAATCGGGACAGGAGCAATAGTTGTCGCCGGGCTGGCTGCCGCGAATCCGCACGCGGTAGGTACGCTTGGTCTGTGGATTGGCCACCTCGAATTCGGAGAAGATCGGGTCTTCGCCGAGGTTCGTCAACTCGAAGGGCTGCTCCCGGCCGAACTGCCGCCGCAGGGCGACTTGCCATTCTTCCAGGGACAGGTTCGCCGGTTTGGCCAGCCGGGACAGCTTCGCGGCCTTGCCTTCTTTCTTCGGCTTGCCTCGCTCTGGCGCGGCGCGGCGCGGAAGTTTCTTGGTCTTTTGCGCTGCCGTCCCGGATTTGGTTGAATTCTTTTTCAACTGCCACTGCATGGCTTGGCTCCCGTGGAAAAGGCCGTCGCGCTCCAGAGCGGTCGCGTGACATTTCTCATTGTAGAAGGCAAAACAATGGCTTGCGAGACAGTATCTGGAAGTAACGGGGCCGAACGCTCGAGCAGCAAGAGCGTCCGTTCCGGCGCGGCTTCCCAAGTTCGCCAATCCTTCGTCGGGGGTTCCTCGTCTATAGGGGTAACTGTCATTCAGCCAACTCACGATTTCTCGTACGCGGAGGTTCCTCCATTATGATGCGACGTAAGCTTCTTGCGGCGGCCGCGGCCGGCGGTGTGGCTCTGTCCACCGGGCTGTTCATGCACTTCGCACCGGGCACCGCCCATTCGGGCGCTGAGCCGAATCCGGCGGTCCTGCCGGCGAGCAAAGGCTCGGCCACGCAGCTGCCGATCAATCAAGTCGTGCTGTTCTCCAGCGGCGTCGGCTACTTCCAGCGCCAGGGCGAGGTCGAAGGCAACAACCGCATCGACCTGTCGTTCCCGGTCCAGGACATCAAC
>JAGVLI010000969.1 GCA_020054355.1 Planctomycetales bacterium
ACACGTCGGGCTGACGCCGCGACGCTCGCCGTTCTTGACACGTCGGGCTGACGCCGCGACGCTCGCCGTTCTTGACACGTCGGGCTGACGCCGCGACGCTCGCCGACTTACTCTCCGGCCGCCACCCGCAGCCCATGCTCCGGTTCGTAAAGAAACACTTCCGTCACGTTCTCGTAATAATCGAAGCGTTTCGGGCGGTGACGCAGCTGGAGCGAGCAATGACGGCCGAGCCAGCGGTCGAGGTCTTCGGGCTTGCCCGACCGGCTGCTGGGAATCACGATCCAGAGGCGCTCGCCCTGGCGGCTGAGTTTTTGCACGTCCGCCAGCGGGTTGGACACGCGCAGGCCAATCGGCTCGATGCCATCCTTCGTGTAGTGCTGCAACAGTCTTGGTGAGAAGGTGCCAACGCGGTCGCCGGGTTGCCAGTGCTTCGAGACGAACTCCGCAGGCTCGCGGAAGTCGAAGCGGGAGCCGTCGGCGTAGTAGCTGACCAGGCTGGGCAGGCTCAGCACGCAGGTCAGGCCCAGCCAGGCCACTGCGGCGGGGACGTTGTGCTCGCGCAGCGCTTCGTAGATCAGCGCGATCGATCGGCCCGCCAGCACCAGCACACCCAGGCTTAGCGGGAAGACGTAAGCGGGATGATAGGCCACGACGAAGGGCAACACGACGGTGGCGCCGGCCCAGACCGCGGCCCAGGCCGACCAGTACCAGGTCTGGATGTCGCCCTGTTTCCAGATGCTCAGGACGCCCAAGGCGGCCAACAGGACGATGGGCCAGCCCAGCTGGGAGATGGAAGCGAAGACGCTGTGTGCCACGCTGTAGCCCCAGGTCTCGCCGGAATTCCAGCCGCGCAGCACGGGCAGCAGCACGACGACGAAGACCACACCCGCCAAGGCGGAAGCTCCCAGCACGACGCCCAGCAAGCGGGCTAGCTGGCGATCCCGGCCGACCCACGCAGTCAGGCCGATGGCGAGGAACAGTCCGCCGAACAGCAGCGCTTGCAGCGTGTGCGATAGGACGGCCGCGCAGGCGAACAGGCACGCTATCCCGGTCCAGGCATAGGAACGGCGCTGCACCGCCAGCGCGCCGCTGAGCATCGTCAGCGAAGCGAACAGGGCCGCGATCATGTAGAAGCGGTTTTCCTGACTGCGATAGAGGTGTTCGGGCCACAGGGCGAGCAGCAGCGCGGTCGCCAATGCCGTGACGCGGCCTGCGGTCTGGTCCAGCAGCAGGAAGACGAGCAGCACGCACAGAGTACCGAGCAGGGCGGGCAGCACTCGGCTGCCGAACTCGTCGCGGCCGAAGAACTCATGGCCGAACAGTTGCAGATAGCCGCTGACCGGCACCAGGCGCGGCAGCCGATGAATCTGACTGTTGGCCTGCGCGTCCGGGCCGGCGACCAGCGAACGGGTTTCGTCGAGGGTGGCCAGTTCGTCGCCGTGGAAGGACCAGTCGCCCAAGCGGAAGAAACGCAACTCGGCGGCCAGGAGGCAGAGCGCGGCGGCGATGAGGATGCACGAACGACGGTCTGTCATGGGTCGGTCCTCCTTGACCGAATGACTTCCCTTACAAGCCTGCTAAACCGCAAGCGGCATTCTGATTGATTGCGTAGGGTATGCCGAACCGCGTTCTCAGGTCAACGCGAAGTTGTCTTCAGCACGATCCTGGTCACTTCCGGCCGGCAGTTGTAGCGCAGCGGATGCTGCCCGCCGAGGCCCCGGCTGACGTGCATCAGGGTCGGTTCCTCGTGGAAGACGCCGCAATCGTAGCGGCGGCTGTAGCGGCTGGGGACGAGGATCGAACCGATCACCGGCAAGCGAATCTGGCCGCCGTGATTGTGGCCGGCCAGCATCAGGTCGATGCGATGGCATCGCGCCCAGGAAATGTTGTCCGGCGTATGGCTGAGCAGCAGGCGAAAGGCATCCTGGGGGCAGCTCGCTAAATCCGGCGGCGGGCCGAACCACGGCCCTTCATGGCCGATCACCACCAGCGGCTGGCCGCGCACGTCGAACTGTTGCCAGGAATTACCGAGCACCTTGATCTTCAGCCGTTCCAGCCGACGACGGGTACGGACGGGTTCGTACCAAACATCGTGATTGCCGAGGATGGCGAAAGCGCCAATTTGCCAGCGCAGCCGGCCCAGCACCGGCAGCACCCAGCGGTGATGGCGCGGGCTATCGACGATGTCGCCGGTGAGCGCGAGCAAGTCCGGGTTCCAATCCTTGCAGAGGTCGAGAATGTGGAAGTAGAACTCGCGCTCGGGGGTGCCGCACAGGTGGATGTCGCTCAGGTGCAGAATCGTCAGGCCGTCCCAGGCGGCCGGCAGCTGCGGCAGGTGAAAGGTCTTCTCGGTGAGATCGACGCGAAAGACTTCGTTATAGGGCAGCCGGGCCAGGTGGCGATGCTTGCCGTCGCCGACCGGCTTGTAGCCGAGCTTCTCGGCCACGTCGATGGTCCGCGTGTGATTGCTCAGCACCAGCGCGGGCAGGCGGCGCAGCCCGCGCGCCAGCGTGGCCAGCGGCAGGATCACCATGCCCATCATGGCGCAAGCGAACACGTAGAACGCGGGCACCACCGCCAGGCCAGTCGGCGGCGGGTTCCAGGCAGTGGCCGGCCGGAAGCCGTAGAGCAGCACCAGCACGACCAGGCCGATCGGCACCAGCAGCGTGTGCAGCTTCCGCTGAATACTCAGAAACCACTTCGGCAGGGCATGGCCGTACCAGATATTCAGGCTGACGGAGAGAATCGCCAGATGGCCGGCAGCCACGCCCAGGCACAGCAACGGCGCAGGAATGCGAGCCAGCAGTTCGGAAATGACGAGCATGGAGCTATCCTTGCCGGTGCCAGAGCGCGGAACTGCTGCCTCGTAGGTCAGGCTTTCCAGCCTGACATTACCGTCCTCGACCGCCCGCGCCGAAATGTCTCCACAAGTACGGCACGCTCGGGGTGCCAGAGTCAGGCTGGAAAGCCTGACCTACCAGTCCGGCGGCCCTCAAGTCTTCACCGATTCCTGGGGCGGCGGCGTGGAGTTCGCCGTCGGCGGCACGTCCGGGCTTTCCAGGGCGTCCAGCAGCTGATCGACGCGGAACGGCTTGTAGAGCACGAAACGCAGCCCTTCCTGCCGACATTTGACGATGGCGTGCGACGGGTCGTAGCCGAAGGCGGTCATCAGGATCAGCCGGGCCTTGGGCTGGCTCTGCCGGAATTTGCAGTAGGCTTCGTGGCCGCTCATGTCGGGCAGGCGGATATCGACCAGGATGGCGTCGTAGGTGCCGAGCCGGGCCATGGTCTGCGCTTCCCGCCCGTCGCGGGCCGTCTCGACGATGCAACCGAAATTGCCCAGCAACCCGTGCGCCGAGCGGCGGACGCGCTCGTCGCTGTCGGCCACCAGCACGCGCAAGCCCTTGAGCTGGGCATGGGCAGCGCCTTCGGGACCGACCGTGGGGGCCGACGGCGCCAGCGTCTCGCCGACGCGCTGGATGCTCTGCTTGATGGCGCGGGCGCCCGCGAGAATCTGCCGCAGCTTGTCGCCCATCTCCGGGTCGTGGCCGATGTAGCGGTCCAGCACCGCCGTGGCCGCCGCCAGGATGTCGTCCACCGGCAGCGCCACTTCCCGGCGAATGGCCTCAATGGATTGCGAGGCGGTGCTGCGCTTCTCGGCGGTCAGCAGTTCCAGGGTATGCAGGGCGTTGGCGATTTCGCGCGAGAAAATTTCCGCGAACTGCAGATCGTCGTCGCCGAAGGCGTTCAGGCGCGGGCTTTCGACGTTGAAGGTGCCGATGACCGCATCCTGGTAGAGCAAGGGCAGCGTCAGCGAGCTGCGCGCCCCGGCAGCGCCTTCGATATAGAGCGGATCGGTGGAGGTGTCCGTGCAGATGTAGCTCTTGCCGGTGGCGGCGACGAAGCCGGTGACGCCGTTGCCTTCGGCCCTGGCGTACAGCGCGCGGCCGGCGGCTTCCGTGGTCATGCCTTCGTCGAGCAGCGGTTCGAGCTTGTTGGTTAGCCGGTCGAGCAAGCGGACTTCCACCACGTCGTAGTGCAGCAGGTCGTGCGTGAAGCGGCGGATATTCGATTTGAGCAGCTCGATGCGTTCCTCGACGCACATCTCGGCCAGCTGGTCGGAATCGAGCGCTGCCAGCTCGACGCCGGCCTGGTGCAGGGCGTCGAGCTTCTGCTGCTGCTGGACCAGCGGCGTGACGTCGCGGGTCAGGCCGATCAGGTGCGACGGCTTGCCGCCGGGCGGGGCCACCGGCGTGACCAGCAGATCGAGATAGCGGTTGGGCTGGCTGCAATGCAGGCGGGTGGTGACGGTGCGGCCTTCTGCCAGGGCGGTATGAAACGGCGAGTAGTCTGGGCCGAGGATTTGCGGCGAGCCGAGCGCTTCGTAGAAGCTCCGGCCGACCACCGGGCCGCTGCACCAGTTCTGGAACGTGCGGTTGGCCCAGCTCAGATGGAGCTGGAGATCGACCAGGCTGACGCCCTCGCCGAGGCTGTCGAGCAGCCGGTCGGACTGGAACAGCTGGCAGATGCGCTCCCACATCACCGTGTCGTGGGCGTCGATATACAGCCCGTCAATCGTGCCGGAGCGCAGCAGGGCCTGGCCTTCCGCCGGCGACGCGACCCGCACGACGTCGCAATCCGGATGGCAGTAGGGTACCAGTCCTTCCGCTGGCAACGCAGGACTGGACAGGACCAGGATACGCGGTTTCTCCGACACGGCGGCTCCACGGGCGGGGCGAGCGCTCCTTCGGCAAATTCCACTTAAATTATAGGAAGCACGTCCAACAGGCCAGCAGACGGGCCACGGAGCCACCAGTCGGCACACCGCTCGCTCTTACCGGGCAGCAATAACCTCCGTTTCACGGGCAGGTGGATACCTCGACTGTTTCATGAAACAGGTGAAACGAGTGAAACGCGCGCCCGATGGTCTTGCGACGATTGCACTTCCGAAAGTGGACCGCCACTGGAGCAACGAAAAGGCTTCAGCCTGCCACAGGTCGAAACGTGTGGCCTGGGGATGGCCCAGGATGAACCCGGCGATGGGGCCAGCCTGACGCGGCAGCAGCTTGCCGTGGGCTCGTCCGGCCAGGCGGTGGTGCGCCGCCTGAATCGCTTCCCTGGAGGGCAGCCCTTGCTGCTTGGAAGTCGCGGGCCGGCTAAGGAAACGCAGACTAATCACTTCCCGATTTGATTCGCGAAGACATGGTTTGGGGGCCGTGCTTGGGCGGCGACTTGCTGGGATCAGGTGAGGTCGGTGTCGCCGCCCAAGCATGATGGTGCCGGCGACTCGACATGCTTGGGCGGCGACACCGGTGCCCTGCAGGCCGTTGGCGGTCGCCGCCCAAGCATGGCCCCGAAACTCCGAGTGGTCCCGGCGCGAAATCGCGAAGTTAGTAGTCCGCGGTTCCTCAGTGCCATTGTCAGCGGAGTGGATGCCTGACATGCCGCGGTACGTCGGGCTTTCCAGCCCGACGTAATTCAGGCAAACACTCCCTCGATACTTCACTGGTGGTCTGTCACTGCTTCAGGGTCGAGTAGCGGAACGCGCCAGAGTTCCGGTTACCCGAAGCCTGGCGACTTCAGCGCCCCGACTCTTTTGCCGTGACAGAGCACCAGGCGCTCGGTTTACCGGCTGACGTAGATGGGCTTACGCGGTTCCGGCGACACGGGGCTGGACGGCGAGCGGCTTTCGGAAACCGCCGGAGTCGGTGCGGGA
>JAGVLI010001101.1 GCA_020054355.1 Planctomycetales bacterium
ACGCTTGGCCTCGGCATCTTCCTCGCGCGCGGCCTGGGGTCCGAATTCGTCCCCCGCCTTTCGGAAGGGGCGCTCGTCATCGGGATTACCCGGCCGGCCGGAACCTCTCTCGAAGAGTCGATCCGGTACAACAGCCGGATGGAACGCCTGATTCGCCAGTCCTTTCCCGACGAGGTGGAGCACATCTGGAGCCGGACGGGCACGGCCGAGGTGGCGACCGATCCGATGGGCGTCGAGTTGACCGACATGTTCATCACGCTCAAACCGCGCGACCGGTGGCGGAAGGCCAAGACGCAGGAGGACCTGGTCGCCGTGATGCAGGAGGAGCTGGAAGGCCTCCCCGGTCAGATCATCACCTTCTCGCAACCCATCGAAATGCGGATCAATGAGATGGTTTCCGGAGTCCGTGGGGATGTGGCCGTCAAACTGTTCGGCGACGACTTCGACGTCTTGGTCGCCAAGGCGGCCGAGATCGAGGACTTGCTGCGCGGCATCGACGGCGCGGCCGACCTGAGCACGGAACAACTGACGGGCCAGCCCGTGCTGCGCATCCGCGTCAAACAGGATCAACTGGCTCGCTACGGCGTGCCCGCCCGGGCGGTGCTTGACCTCGTGGAATCCATCGGCTCGTTGCCTCTGGGGGAGGTGTATCAGGGGCAGTTTCGCTTCCCCCTGGCGGTCCGACTTCCGGAAGAGCACCGGGGCAGTCCCGAAGCGATCGGTGCCATGGTGCTGCCAACGGCGTCGGGCGGGCGCATCCCCTTGTCTCGCCTCGCCGACATCCAGATCGTCGAGGGGCCATCGACGATCTCCCGGGAGTGGAGCCAGCGGCGAATCACCGTCCAGGTAAACGTCCGCGGCCGGGACATGGGCAGCTTCGTGGCCGAGGCGCAACGCAAGCTTGCCGAGGCCGAAATCATCGAAACGACGCGGCAACTGGCCGCTCAGAAGGCTGCCGCGCAAGGCGAGACCGCGCCGCTGAGCCGCTATCGGATCGAGTGGGGTGGCCAGTTCGAGAACCTGGCACGAGCCCAGACACGGCTGCTGATCGTCGTGCCACTGGCGCTGGCCCTGATCTTCATTCTGCTTTACTTCACTTACAACAGCGTCCGCGACGCCGTGCTTATTTTCACGGGCGTGCCGCTGGCTGCCGTCGGCGGGGTCCTGGCCCTCTGGCTCCGCGACCTGCCCTTCTCCATCTCGGCCGGCGTCGGCTTCATTGCGTTGTCGGGCGTCTCGGTACTCAACGCCTTGGTGCTGGTGGCGCATATTCGCCACCTGCGCGAGCAGGGCATGGAGCTGGCCGAAGCAGTGGAGCAGGGAGCGCTGGCCCGGCTCAGGCCCGTGCTGATGACCGCCCTGGTCGCCAGCCTCGGTTTTGTGCCAATGGCGGTCTCGTCCGGCATGGGGGCGGAGGTGCAGCGTCCGCTGGCCACGGTGGTGATCGGCGGCGTCATCACGTCTACCTTGCTCACCCTCGTGATGATCCCGGCGATTTATCCATGGATTGCACGGAAATCGGAAGCCGTCGAAGTTTAACCGTCTCACAGCTTCGCCCGGAGGAACGGTCTGATGAAAGAGATCAAAGCCATTATCCAGCCGTTTGCGCTCGGTCCCGTGCTGGAGGGATTGCGCCAGCTCGGCAACCTGCCGGCCGTCACTGTTTCCACCGTGCAGGGGATCAGCATCATTCATCCGGAATTTGCGCTGCAGGAAAGAATCAAGCTGGAGATCATGGTTCCCGAATCGCTGGTGGAGTCCCTGCTCCAGGCCATCCAGAAGCACGCCCGCACCGGCAAACCGGGAGACGGTCGCATCTTCGTCCTCCCGGTGGAAGACATGGTCAAGATCCGCACGGGCGAGCGGAACAATGCAACCTGATACGAGAAATCAAGGAGGCCCGGCTGGTCGGGCCGTTGAGGGGTTCAACCAATGACCTGCCAAACGCAAAACGATACCGACAGTCCCATTTCCCGGCGCCCCGCCTGGAGACCGTGATGGCGAACCGTCCTTCGGCATGGATACTGCGAACTCGCGGGCTCGGCTTCCGCACCGCGCTGGCCGTCAATCTGGTCATGTTCGCCGGGATCGCTGCCTTCATCGCCTTCGACTACCTCCGGGAAACCCGGCAGCGGATCAACGAAAAGATGACGACGCTGGACGACGAGGCGATGACGTTGCACCAGGCACTCGGCCCACTGGCGGACCTGGACCCGGCGCGCGCACAAGCGCTAGTTGATCGAGTCTGCGCCCGAATGAGTGATGAGACGTCCCCCGGGCACCACATCGTCGCCGAAACCGATGACCGCGTTCTCCAATCACGCGCTCATCGCCGGAACTCCGATGAGATCGTCCAGGCGATCCGGACCGCAGCGTCATTGCCGGAGCGCCGCGCCAGCTACGCGGGAGAAGACCTGGTGACGGGCGTTCACCAGGAAGGGGGCGTCACGGTCTATGTCGCGGAACAACTGGAGAATATCCGTCAAGAAGTCCGCGAGCAGATCGTCTACCGCTCTTTTGCCGTCGTTTTGTTCGGGGTCGTGCTCACCGTGGCTGTCAACGTCGTCGTTCAGCGGTTTGTGGTTCGGCCCCTGCGTCGGCTGGTGCGGACCATAGACGCCATCCGGGCGGGCAAGCTCGGGACACAGGTGGAATCGTTCGGCAGCGACGAACTCGACCGGCTGTCCTCGGCGGTCAACGAGATGAGCCAGGCCCTGGCCGAGGACGCGCGGCGGCGACACTTCGTCCTGGAAAAGGCTCGTCGGGTTCAGGAGAACTTGTTGCCGCCGCCGAACCAGCCGGTGCCCGGGCTGACGATGGCCGCCGTCCACCGACCCGCGGAAGCGGTCGCCGGAGACTTCTACGACTTGATCGCCTTGCCCGATGGGTCGGTTGTGTGCTGCGTGGCCGACGTGGTGGGCCATGGCGTGCCTGCGGCAATGCTGGCCGCGATCCTCAAGGTGCTGTTCCTGGCCGCTGCCGAGGCCGATTCCGATCCCGGCCAGGTCATCCGGCGCGTCAACAGCCGCTTCACCACCGTCGCCCTGGACGGGGACTTCGCCTCGCTGGTGGTGGTCCGCTGGCAACCGGACTGCTGCACTCTGAGTTATGCCAGCGCCGGGCATGAGCCGAGTCTGCTGCTGGGGGGCAACTCGGCACCGACATCCCTCGGCGCGACGGGCCCACTGCTGGGACTGGCCGAGGGTGATCTATGGGAGACCATGTCCGTCCAGGCCCCGCCGGGGACGATGCTGGTTTGCTTGACGGACGGCGTTCCCGACGCGATGGACCGGGACGGCCAGCCATTCGGGCGCGACCGTCTGGGGAAGGTGATCGCCAGCATCGGCAACCTGCCGCCCGCGGAACTACTTGGGACTCTTGAATCGGCCGTCCGTCAGCAC
The DNA here is from genome assembly GCA_020054355.1 of Planctomycetales bacterium. GTDB lineage: Bacteria > Planctomycetota > Planctomycetia > Gemmatales > Gemmataceae > JAGVLI01. The sequence goes on from JAGVLI010001101.1 coordinate 3,402, forward strand.
CTGGGTGATACCCCGCCGACCGACGACTGCACCCTGGTGGTCATGCGCTTTGACGCCCAGACCGTTTGACATCTCATTAACGCGCTGGCGACCAGGGAAATGGCCATCGGCCGCTCCAAATCGGATTATTCGGCATAATCGGTAAAGCCCCGACTCCCGTGCAACCGATTAACCCAAGTTCAACAGCTGTAAGCCCAAAAACCCCTGTTTTTCGCCGTAAGTCCTGATTTACCAACGCGCGTTTTCCCAAAACCCCTGTAGTGTAGAAAAT
>JAGVLI010000530.1 GCA_020054355.1 Planctomycetales bacterium
TAGACGCGCCGCAGGAATTCGGCATCATCGGCCAACTCGGCGGGCAGCACGTTCAGTTTCTTGAGCTTGGCGAACACCAGCCCGTCGATGAAGTTGTTCGTCGGCAGCGCGGGATAATCCGCGATGACTTCGCCGCGCGGCACCATCGCCCGAAAGAGCGCGACGCTGTTCATGTAGCTGGCCATGATGGCCACGTCGCCCGGCGCTTCGCCCGCCGTCACGCCGCCGGCAGCGCTGACCGAGGCCACCCCGTCGTTGTTCGACTGGTAGCGGGCATGGGCGGTCACGTCCACTTCACGGCCATCGCTGTACTTGGCGATCACGCGGAGTTGTTGCGGTGCCTTCATTTCCAAAATGCGCTCGGCCGGCTCGACGCGGATGCTCGCCACGGTCGGATCGGCCGAGGTGCCATAAGGCATGCCGGCCGCGATCCAGCCGCGAATCGTCTCGTACTCGGCGGAACCGGGCGCGATCTTCGTCCCGCCGCCATGCGCGGTCTGGCCCGAAGCCTTGCGCAGCAGCAAGCTGTATTCCGGTGCTTCGGGGAACACGCGCCGGCCGCGTGCTTCCTTCACCAGCACCATGTAGTCCGCCTCGGGATCGAAGCCGAAGACCGAGAGCTTGAAGCCATTCTGCCCGTTGGCCTTGCCGTGGCAGCCCGAGGAGTTGCAGCCGAAGCGCGACAGCAACGGAATCACGTCGTTCGCGAAATTGAAGCGCCGCTGCTGGTCCGCGCCTGCCACGCCGACCGCCACATTCAGCTTGCGTCCCGCCGCTTCGACTTCAACGGTGGTCGAGCCATTGGTGATGCCGCGAATCGCGCCGCTCTCGCTCACGCTCGCCACGCCCGGCTCGGCCGAACGATAGCGTGCTTTCGCGGTCAAATCGACGAGCTTGCCGTCGGCGGTCTTGCCGTGGATCAGCAAGGAGAAAACGGAACTGGGGCCTTGCAAGCGCACCGTCGCCGGATCGGCCGTCACTTCGACGATGGGCGCTTCGGCCCGCGCATGACCGGCCAGGCAGCTACTGGCAAGCAAGATGCCCAGGATGAGGGTTCGCTTCATGGACGTTGCCCTGCGGGGTAAGGTAGGCGGTTCAGGGGCAGGTCGCAGGCGGGGGTGCGTGGGGTGGGGGGAGGTCTTCGCAACCCGTAAGTAGTTTGTACCACACCGGGCAGGCTGGGGCAATTTGTTTCTGTTTTTTCGCAAAGACAAGCAAGGAAAGCTGGAGCAGCCCCGGCAAGCATTGCCACGCCGGGAGCCAAGGCGCACAGGATAGATCGACGGCGGTAGCAGCTCAAGCGAGACGCTTGTGCTACGGCCGGATCGAACGCAATGGCATCCAAGACGCGGTCACTGGCCGCCCAGGATGCGCGTCAGCGTCCAGCCCAGCGCCAGGCCAAAATAGATCGACGGCACCGGATACTGGCAAACCAAGGACCACAGCTCCAGCAGCTTGGTCTTGGCCCAGCCGAGCCAGCTGTCGTCCGGCTGGTCCACGGCTGACGCGCTAGGGAAATGATATTTGAATGGTTGTCGAGGAGGCTCCACGGAAATCAGTGAATCGGGCGCGCGGGTAAGCAGTCGTGGAAACGCAGAGTTGGAATTCAGAGCGGTCGTGGTAACTGGCGGCCGCTTCGCTTCCGCGAGTTGCATCCGCAGCGAAGCCAGCTCGCGGTCTTGCTGCTCCTGCTGCTTCTGCAACCGGGCCAGTCCCTGCTGCACTTCGCCGAGTGCCTGCTGCATGTCGGCCAGCTGCTCGTCCGTCCGGCAGCTCGCGAATTGCTTCTGCTGCTCGGCCAGCTTGGTCTGAAGGTCGGCGACCCGGCCCAGCACCTCACGCTGCTTCTGGTCCGGCGCGCTGGCGGCCAGTTGCTTCTGAATCCCGGCCAGATCGGCCTGGAGCTTGGCGTGCGCTTCGTTATAGGTTAGCGAAAGCGTCTTGCGGGCGACCTCGGCTTGGACCCCGGAATAATACAGCGACCAGACGCCGACCACGACCGTGACCAGCGTCACACCGGAATTGACGTAGTCGCGCCGCGGGCCATCGGATTCCGCCATGAGGCCACCACCCTCGACAATTCGCCGGGCATGTCACCTCCGGATTATCGGCGGAATCGGTACAGTCGCTTGAATTTGCCGCCGCAATTTCGGGCTTGCAAACTTCTGTAGGTCAGGCTTTCCAGCCTGACTGGGGCGTCAGCGTCAGGCTGGAAAGCCTGACCTACAGCGCGATTTCAGGCCAGAATGTCCCGCACTACCTTGCCATGCACGTCGGTCAGCCGGAAGTTCCGCCCCTGGAACTTGAAGGTCAATCGTTCGTGATTGATGCCGAGCAGGTGCAAGAGCGTCGCCTGGAAATCGTGGACGTGGACCGGGTCCTTCGCCACGTTCATGGCCAGGTCGTCCGATTCGCCGTAGGTGATACCCGCCTTGACGCCGCCGCCCGCCACCCAGACCGTGAAGGCGTAGGGATGATGGTCCCGGCCCCAACGCGGCCGGTCGGCAATGTTCCCCTGGATGAAGGGCGTCCGGCCGAACTCGCCGCCCCAGATTACCAGCGTATCGTCGAGTAAGCCGAGACGCTTCAAATCCTGGACCAGCGCGGCGGAGGGCTGATCGGTGTCCCGGCACTGGTTGTAGAGTTCGGTGGTCAGGCTCGCATGCTGGTCCCAGCCGGCATGCATCAGCTGCACGAAGCGGACGCCGCGCTCCGCCAGCCGGCGGGCCATCAGGCAGTTGTAGGCGAACGTGCCTTGCTGCCGGACGCCGGGGCCGTAGGAATCGAGGATTTTCGGGTCTTCCTTCGAGAAATCGGTCAGCTCCGGCACACTCGTTTGCATCCGATAGGCCATCTCGTACTGGGAAATGCGCGTGGCGATTTCCGGGTCGCCGGCCTCCTTCAGCTTGATTTCGTTCAAGCGCGCCAGGTCGTCGAGCAGTCCGCGGCGCACGTCGCGGCTCATGCCGTCGGGGTTCGCCAGGTACAGCACCGGCTCCCCGCTGCCGCGAAACTTGACGCCCTGGAACCGCGACGGCAGGAAGCCCGAACCCCAGTAGAAGTCGTAGAAAATCTGGCCGCAGGTGGTGCCCTTGCTGATCGAGGTCATGACCACGTAGGACGGCAAGTTATCGTTCGTGCTGCCCAGGCCGTAGGTCAGCCAGGCGCCCATGCTCGGCCGACCGGGCTGCTCCGAGCCGGTCAGCAGGAAAGTGATGGCCGGCGCATGATTGACGGCCTCGGTGTGCATGCTCTTGATGAAGCAGAGGTCGTCGGCGATCTTCGCCGTGTGGGGCATGAAATTACTGACCCAGGCCCCGGACTGGCCGTGCTGGGCGAACGGCTCTACCGGCGCGAGCATCAGCTTGCCGCTGGCCGAGCCGGTCATGGTGCTGAAGCGCTTGTTGCCGATGTACGAATCGGGCACCGGCTTGCCGTGCAGCTCCTTGATCTTCGGCTTGTAGTCGAAGAGATCGACATGGGTCGGCGCACCGTTCTGGAACAAGTAAATAACCCGCTTCGCCTTCGGCGCGAAATGCGGCAACCCACTCACCGCTTGCGGCCCGTTCGCCGCTTGCGGCTTCGCAGGCTCCGCAGCATGGCCCTCTCTACCCAGGAGGGTAGCCAGCGCCGCCGTGCCGATGCCGGTCGCGGCGCGACCGAATAGCTGTCGCCGGGTGATGGCTCGTTGGTGTTCGCGCACGGGATCCATGTTCGCTACCTCGCCATGCAAAGCTCACGGGAACGTATCAAGTATTTCCGCAATCAGCCAACTCTCGAACGACTGGGAAACCGGATTGAGGGCTTGAGTTTCGTCGTCTTCATGATTCCACAGCACAATTGGGCATTCATCATCCGCCATCCTTGAAGTATCCAAACAGTAGTGATTCCCTCCACCATCGCCCATGACGGGCACAAGACGCAAGGGCAGTGGCAATTCCATCTCAGTGCGTTCGGCAACAGTTCTCTTCAAGAGGTCAAGGTGAGACGGAACATCGGAACCCAGTCCATACACACCAATGGCGAGAGCAGAATAGGGCGCCAAGCGTTGATGGCCAAGTCTTACCCACCCGAATTCGCGAAGAAACTGTTCATAGCTGCGGGAGAAATTTGCCCCGAGTGCAGCCCGAGCGGTGGCGATCTCTTCCGTGGTGGCACCCTTACCACAGGCTTTGTCCTGTAATGCAATAATCCGTTTTTGCAGGTCGTCGAAAATCATGGTGTTACTGCTTCGTCAGAACCTTGTTGCACCAATGCGCCGAACCAACTCATCGTCGGTGACGACGAACTTCTCCTTCGCGATCAGCCGCCCGTCGTTGTGGAAGAGCGGCAGAAGAATCATGAGAGTCCTTTACCTCGGTGTCCGTGGCGCGGCGGTAACCGATGTGCTGGCCATCGAGCTTTGGCAGGGCATCGAGCGGCACCTGGTAGACTTCGCCGGGCAAGCTGCCGATGCGGGCGCGCGTGGCCAATTCATAGAAGCCGCGAATGCGGTCGTCCGGCGTCAAGAACTTGATATGAATCGTCTGCATGAACCCTCACTACTCCTTCGTCAACGCTTCATCCAAATTCAGGATCAAGTTGCACAGCCCGGTGAATGCCGCGTGCTCGGTCACGTCGAGCTTTTCGTTCCGTTTCGATTCGCCAACTGCCAGCAACTTCTTGGCGGCGGCGGGATCGCTGGCATACTGCGTCCGCAAGCGCTTCAGGCCCGCTTGCAGGATCGTCTGCTCCGCGCCGACCGGAGAGCGCGCCAGCACCAGCCGGAAAGCCTGCTCGATGCGCTGCTCGTCGCTGGCTTCGGTCGTCAGCAAGCGCTCGGCCAGCGCCCGCGAGGCTTCGACATAGGTCGTGTCGTTCAGCGTGGTCAAGGCATGCAGGGGCGTATTGGTCCGCGATTGCTTGACGGTGCAAGTCTGACGAGACGCCGTATCGAAGAACAAGGTCGGCCCGATGATCCGCCGCCAGAACGTGTAGGCGCTGCGGCGATAGAGCGATTCGCCCTTGTCCTGCTGATAGCGCTTGGCGCCGAAGGTCGCTTCTTCCCAGATGCCCGCCGGCTGATACGGCTTGACCGACGGCCCGCCCAGCGGCTGGGCCAGCAGCCCGCTGGCAGCCAGTGCCTGGTCGCGGATCATCCACGAGGGCAGCCGATAGCGCGCTCCCCGTGCCAGCAGTCGATTCTCCGGGTCGCGCTCGTGCAGCGCTGCGGTGATGCGCGACGACTGGCGATAGGTGGCGCTGGTCGCGATCAGCCGGCAGAGATATTTCAAGTCCCAGCCGCTGGCGACGAACTCGACGGCCAGCCAGTCGAGCAGTTCCGGGTGAATCGGCCGTTCGCCCTGGACGCCAAAATCCTCGGAGGTCTTGACCAGGCCAACGCCGAAAAACTGCTGCCAGTAGCGGTTCACAATCACCCGTGCAGTCAGCGGGTTCTCGGCGGAGACCATCCAGTTGGCCAGCGCCAGCCGGTTCTTCGCCGCATCCGCCGGCAGCGACGGCAGGATGCCGGGCACGCCCGCCCCCACCTTGGTCGTCGGCTTGTTGTAGAGTCCCTTGTCCAGGACGAACGTGTCGCGCGGCTTGGGCATGTCTTCCATGATCATGACACGCACGATGCGGCGATTGACGGTATCGCGCGCGTTGACGACGCGCGACAGGGCTTGCAGCTTCTCCAGGTGCAACGCATCCTTGCCCGTGAAGTGCTTTTCCAACAGCGTCAGCTGATTGCGACCGCGGTTGCGGGCGGCGACTTTCAGGGCGTCGCGCACGTCCTTGGGCAGTTCCTTGGCCTGCGGCGATTCGTCGGCGGTCTTGCCCGCTTCGCGCGGGAACAGCGACTCCTCCAGCGTGTCGAGCGCCTTGGCGGCATCGTCGATCTGCTTCTGAATCCCGGCCAGTTCCAGCTGATCGTCAGCCGTCATCAGGTCCAGCACCGGCTTGGTCTGCGGGTCGCCGCCGCCGCCGGTGATCGGCGTCTGGTTGAAGAACGCGAACAGTCCGTAGTATTCCTTTTGCAGCAGCGGATCGAACTTGTGGTCGTGGCACCGGCAGCAGTTCAGCGTCAGCCCCAGCCAGACCGTGGCCGCGGTCTCGGCCATGTCCATCACGTATTCGATGCGGTTCTCTTCCGGAATCCGCCCGCCTTCGCCGTTAATCATGTGATTGCGCATGAAGGCGGTCGCTAGCTTTTGCTCGTGTGTCGCGTTCGGCAGCAGGTCGCCCGCCAGCTGGGCGACCGTGAAGCGGTCGAACGGCATGTTGTCGTTGAAGGCCCGGATCACCCAGTCGCGCCAGGGCCACATGGTCCGCTCGGCATCGCCCTGGTAGCCGTTGCTGTCGGCATAGCGGGCGGCATCGAGCCATTCCCAGGCCAGGCGCTCGCCGTAGCGCGGCGAGGCCAGCAGCCGTTCGACGACTTTTTCGTACCACTCGGGAGATTGATCGTTTCGCGCGTCCTCGACTTCCGCCGGCGTCGGCGGTAAACCCGTCAGATCGAGCGTAACCCGTCGTACCAGCGTCGCCCGTGCCGCTTCCGGCGACGGCGACAGGCCTTCGCGTTCGAGCCGGGCCAGCACAAAGGCATCGATGGGATTCCGGATCGAAGCAGCGGACTTGATCGCCGGCAGTTTGGGCCGAACTGGAGCAACGAATGCCCAGTGTTTGCCCCAGACCGCGCCCTGATCGACCCAGCGCCGCAAAGTCTCGATCTGCTGAGGCGTGAGCTTCTTGTTGGCTTTCGGCGGCGGCATCACCTCGCCCTTCGCCGAGGTCACGATCCGCTTGATCAACTCGCTCTCCGCGCTCTTGCCGGGCACGATGACCGGCTGGTCCTTGCGTAGCGCGCCCTCCGACGTGTCGAGTCGCAAGTCGCCCTTCCGCGAGGCGGCATCCGGTCCGTGACAGAGGAAGCAATTCTCCGACAGGATCGGCAGCACCTCGCGCGCGAAATCGACCCGGTCGGCCGCGACGGCGGCGGAGGCATTGATTCCGAGGAACACGACGAACCCGAGCGCGTGAAGGGGAAGCAGTCGTCTCATGGCAGCGGGTCTCTCGGCACGCGATTTTCCAGGGTGGGAATCCATTCGTGGTTGCCGGGGTTGGGGTGGGCTTCCGGAATTCAGTATAAGCGCTGGTCGGCGCGAGGGAAATGATGTTATTCGATCTTGAGTCGCGCTGGAAAGCATGCGGCAACGGAAAAATCTCGCCTTCAGCTTTTTTTCGGCGCGCCCGGCGTGGCCGGGTACTTCATAATGGAGTTCGCAGGATCGCCCGCGCCACCCCCCGGCCAACCCGCCTCCAGACGCGCGAGCGCTGGACTAACTGCATGAGCACCGACGAGCAACTGCTTGCGGCCTACCGCACCTCGCGCTCGGACCAGGCATTCGCGGAGATCGTCCGCCGGCATGCCGGGCTGGTGCTGCGCAGCGCCATGCGCACCCTGAGCAACCTCGATGAAGCGGAAGATGTGATGCAAGCCGTCTTTCTTGTCCTGGCGCAGCGACCTCAGGCAGTCGGCCGATCCCTGTCCGGCTGGCTGCACGAGGTGTCGCGGCGCACCGCCTGCAAGGTGCTGCGCTCGCGTAGATCGGAA
>JAGVLI010000009.1 GCA_020054355.1 Planctomycetales bacterium
AGCTGCTGGAGCAGCTGCGCCGCTGGGATCGGCGCACCGCCGACCGCGTGACGCACTTCGTCGCCATCAGCCGGACCATCCAGCAGCGCATCCGCGATTGCTACGGCCGTTCCAGCACGGTCATCTATCCGCCGGTGGACACCGACTTCTACTGCCCGGCCCCGGTGCGGCGCGAGGACTACTATCTGGCCGTGTCCGCGTTCGCTCCCTACAAGCGGCTCGACCTGGCCGTGGCCGCCTGCAACCGCCTCAAGCAACGGCTGGTCGTCATCGGCACCGGACAGGACCAAAAGCGCTTGCAGGCACTGGCTGGGCCGACGGTGGAATTCCTCGGCTGGCAGTCCGACGATGCCATCCGCGACCACTTCCGCCGCTGCCAGGCGCTGCTCTTTCCCGGCGAGGAAGACTTCGGCATCGTCCCGGTGGAAGCGCAGGCCTGCGGCGCGCCGGTGATCGCCTTCGGCCGGGGCGGCGCCACCGAAACCGTGACGCCTCTGGAAATCCCCGGCCCTGGTTCGCGCTGGACGGATGCCTCCAACCCCACCGGCGTCTGGTTCGCGGAACAGACCGTCGAGAGCCTGAGCGCAGCGCTCGAAACCTTCGAGCGGCGCGCCGGCGAGTTCGATCCGGCCGCCATTCGCAGACAAGCGGTGCCGTTCAACGGCCAGCGCTTTGCCGTGGAGCTGTTCGCTTATCTCGACGCGGTGCTGGCGGGAGAAGACGGCCTGGCACGCCAGGCAGCCTGAACGCCGACTCCGCTTGCGGCTTCGCACTCGCCGCGGCCGCGCACGCAAACAGGCGCCGACCGGGAGTCATCCCGGTCGCCGCCTGTTTGGCGTTTCAGGCGATTGGACAGGTGGTTGTTACTTGCAGGCCACCGGCACGCAGACGGCGACCTTGACGGTCTTCTGCACGGCCACCATCTCGCAGGTCATGACCTTGCGGGTCACGTTTTCCTGGACGCATTCATAAACGGTGCATTTCGTGGTCCAGGTCTTTTCCTCGGGCTTGTAGGAGCAGACGCGGACGGTCACGTCCTTCTTATCCTGCTGGCATTCATAAACGGTGCATTTCGTGGTCCAGGTTTTTTCCTCGGGCTTGTAGGTGCAGACGCGGACGGTCACGTCCTTCTTATCCTGCTGGCATTCATAGACAGTGCAAGTGACCTTCCGCACTTCGGTCACCGGCTTGCAGACGGTGTAGCAGCGGCCGCAGGAATCGGTGCAAGTCTCGCGCACCATCCGGCACACGGTCACTTCCTTCTCGACCGTCTTTGGCACCATCTTATTGCAGACGACGGTGCGGATCTCGTCCTTGTACTCGGGGACCATGACGGTGCATTTGTGCGTCTGCTCGACGACGCGCGGCACCAGCTTGTTGACGACGCACTGGATTTCCTTTTCCACCATCTTCGGCTCGTAGCAGGTCACTACCTTGTCCACGTACTGGACCTGAACCGCAGGCGCGTCGCACGCCGGCGCGCAGGAAGCCTTGCGGCCGCCGAAACCTTGCGCCGCGCTGGTGAGCAGCATCAAGCCGGCCAGCCCCAGACCCATCATCGCGAACTTCTTCATCGGTCGTCCTCGCAGCAGCAACACATTGGTGAAAATGGAAAAGATGCACGGTTTGCGTAGCATGCAAATCTTGTGCAACTTTCCCATAATTAGTCATCGCCGACTGGCGAGGCAACAGAAAATCATCCCAATTTATCCAGATTTCTCATTTTATCTCATTATTTCAGGCACTTGTGCCGCACGGCGAGAGTGGAGCATCCGCAACAAGCAATACGCAGCCAGCGCTGCCAGCAAGTGCTTCAGCGTATGGCCGCTCACCGTCTCACCCAGCGCGCGATAAATCGTTGCGTCATAAGGGTGTTCGCAGACCTTCGCCAGCACATAGCATGCCAGGGCCGCCAGCAGCCAGCGGGTGCCCGTGTAGCGAGGCGGAAACAGCAGCACCAGGGGCGGCAGGGCGGCCATCGGGAAGAATTGCACGAAATAGTAGGGCCGCAAATCGTCGAACCGCGCCCAGTAGAGCACGCTGCCAACTCCCGCCAGGACTGCCGGACCAAGCAACCATTTGCCTAATGTTGGGCAGAGACGTTCCGACAGGATGGCGCAGAACAGCGCCATGAAGGCGACAGCCATCGGCAGCCGGTCCCAGACCAAGCGGGCATTGTCCGGCGCGAGGTGGTAGTAGGCCGAACCGCAGGCCGTGCCGGCGATCCCCAGGAAGAACAGCAGGTAGGGCCAGCGCTCGGCGGCCGTGAGGAACGGACCATCGGGCCGCACGTTATTCCGGCGCACCACGAAACGGATGCCTAGCAACCCGACCACCAGGAAGGGCAGGTTGGAGGCGACGTCGGCGAAGTTCGGAAGGCCGAGCCAGCGACGCTGATCGGCGAAGCGGTGATAGGCCAGGTCCTGCGGCAAGGGAGGCCGGGAGAATAGTCCGCCGGCCGCTGCCAGGCCCAGCCCGACCAACAGCAGGATTCTCCAGGTCCAAGCGCGCGAGGCGCGAAACTCGGCAGGCGGCTGGTTCATCGTGCGGGTTCGGCGGGGAATTTTCTCGGAACCGAGGCAAGTATAGACGGAGCGGATTGAATCTCCACGGCAACCGTGCGAAAATCCAAAGGCGGCTCCCCTGTATCCGCCTGAAGTGAAGCGAACCCCGCAATGAAACTGGTCATTCATCCTCCCGTCGATGAAGTCCGGCTCGCCAAGATCGTCGAAGCCGGCAAGGAAATGCAGGTCGTCAATGCGACGAGCGAAGCCGTGGCGCTGGCGGCCATGCCCGACGCCGACGCCTTTTTCGGCAAGCTCACGCCGCCGTTGCTGGCTGCTTCGACGCGGCTGAAGTGGGTGCAAGCGCCCACGGCCAGCCTGGAGCATTATGTCTTTCCGGAGTTGGTTCAGCACCCTTGCCAGCTGACGAACATGCGCGGGTTGTTCTCGGACGTGATCGCCGACCACGTCTTCGGCTTCATCACCTGCTTCGCCCGCAACTTCCACATTTATGTCCGCAACCAGCTGGAACGCCGCTGGCAGCCAGTCGGCGGCGAGAGCGAGCGCGTCGTCTTCACCACCGGGCCGGCGTACGTCAGCGCCATGGACCGGGCGCATCGCAGCCTTTCGGACGCGACGCTCGGCATCGTCGGCCTGGGGGCCATCGGCCAGGAAGTGGCCAAGCGCGGGGTGGCCTTCGGCATGAGCGTGCTGGCGATCGACCCGCTCGTGACGCAGCCGCCGGAAGGCGTGAAGGCAGTCTGGAAGCCGGGCCGGCTGCCGATCCTGCTGGCCGTGAGCGACTATCTGGTGATCTGCGCGCCGCACACGCCGGACACCGCGAAGCTGTTTCGTCGGGAACAGTTTCAGCTGATGAAGCCGACGGCCTATCTCATCAACATCGGCCGGGGGGCCATCGTCGATCTCGCGGACCTGACGGCCGCCCTGCAAGCCGGCGACTTGGCCGGCGCGGGGCTGGACGTCTTCGAGGAAGAACCGCTGCCGGCCGACCATCCGCTCTGGCTGATGCCGAACGTCATCCTGACGCCGCACGTGGCCGGCTATTCGCCGAAGATCGCCGAACGCCACCTCGGCGTGCTGCTGGAAAACGTCAGCCGCTTCCGGCACTACGAAAAACTGGTGAACGTCGTCAACAAGGCGGCCTGGTTCTAGCCGCCAGCGCACGCCGCTTGCGGCTTTGCACTGCGTTCAGACATAATGACCGCATGACCTCTCTCGCCGCGCGCATCAAGGAGCAAGGCCGCTCGCTGGGCTTCGAGTTGATCGGCATCGCGCCCGCAGCGCCCGCCGACAGCTTCGACCGCTTGCAAGACTGGCTGGCGCAAGGCTTCGCCGGCGAAATGGCCTACATGCACAAGCACGAAGCCGCGCGCAGCAGCCCCACTTCCATCTTGCCGGCGGTTCGCAGCGTGGTGATGGTCGGCATGAACTACCAGGCGAGCGGGGGGCGTCAGTCCCCCGTGGACTTCGCAGTTCAAACACGGGGGGCTGACGCCCTCCGCTCGCTGGTTGCAAGGGTCGCGCGCTACGCCCAAGGGGCCGACTATCACGATGTCCTGCGCGACAAGCTGAACCGGCTGCTGGCCTGGATTCAGCAGGAAGTGCCCGGCTGCCAGGGCCGGGGCGTGGTCGATACCGCGCCGCTGCTCGAACGCGACTTCGCGCGGCGAGCGGGCTTGGGCTGGTTCGGCAAAAACACCATGCTGCTCAACAAGCGACAGGGCAGCTATTTTTTCCTGGGCGCTCTGCTGCTCGACCTCAACTTGCCCGCCGATGCGCCGCACCCCACCAATCACTGCGGCACCTGCACCGCCTGCCTGGACGCTTGCCCGACGCAGGCATTCGTGTCGCCGGGAGTGCTCGATTCGCGCCGCTGCATCAGCTATCTGACCATCGAGCTGCGCGGCCCGATCCCGGAAGAATTCCGCGAACCGACGGGCGACTGGCTGTTCGGCTGCGACGTCTGCCAGGAAGTCTGCCCCTGGAACCGCAAGGCCCCCGGCACGAATGAACCCGCGTTCCAGCCCCGCCCCGAGCTGGAAGCAGTCGATCCCATCGAACTGCTGGGTTTATCGGAAGAAGAATTCCGTCAGCGCTTTCGCGGCACCGCTCTCCTGCGCACGAAACGTCGCGGCCTGCTGCGTAACGCGGCCATCGTCCTCGGCAACAGCGGCAACCCCGCGGCGTTACCGGCGCTGCGCCGGGCGCTAGGTGATGAGGAACCGCTGGTGCGGGAAGCTGCGGAGTGGGCGATTGGGCGGATCGTGGCAGGTGTGGAAGATCGAGCAGCCGCCGGAAGGTGAAGTTCAAGAATGCTCAATCATTAGCGCATCAATCTTTGCACGCAAAGCAAGTAAGTCGCGCGTCTCGAAAGTCAGCAGAGGTGCTGTCCAATCGAATTGATCGTTCTGAACTTTGATCAGACACAGCCTGAATTGACCTGAAGGGTCAAAACTTGGACCCCATCCGACATCGAGCAGAATTCCTGATTGAACGTTGATAATTTGCAAGAGGTCTTGCCCGAAGTGCGAATGCCAAATCGGAAAGTCGTCCGTGAATCCTTCGATCGAATCCGCATCGCATGGTTGAATGTCGTATAGCTCGTGATAGGCGACATTCCATCCCGCTGGCGTTCGGAAGTCGATTTTTCCGACATCTGCAATGTTCATGACATGGACCGTCAAAGCCAGGACCGCAACTTGAACAGTTAAGTCAGCTGGGACCTGGCCGTTACCACCTCACGCGCAGCAATCGCTCGCGCTCTTGAACTTGGTGGATCAGAAACGGCTGACGCAGAAAACGTCCGTATCCAGCGGTCGGCGCTTCGTCCTCAGTGTCCCAGATACCCAGGACTTGATCGTTCTTGATTAGCACCCAGCGACCCTCGTGGCCTTCGGCCAGCAGCTGCCCCGCCACGCTGCGATAGTGGTTCCACTCGACCGACAATGGCTCGCCAGGCTTGCCTGCGGCCAATTCGGTGTAGTGAATGGTGGCCGGCGCGGCGGGGGCGCGCGGCCAGTCCTTGGGCGGGTTGGCGGCGGCTTCCTGAAACATGCGTTCGAGCAGGTTGCGTCCGTTTTCATTCATGGCTTCACCTCCTGCCGAAGTATAGCCGACCCCTTGCCAGGGATGCAGCGCGAACTCGACTGCCACTTTTTTCGCTACCAACCTTGCAATTCCCTTCTCGCACATACTATTCTTTAATTCACTACTGAATACTTGTCCCCTATGCGGGTTTGGCCATGAAAACCTTGCTCCACAACATCCCGTTGAAGAGTGCCCCGCTTCCGCTCTTTACCGAGGTTGCCACGCCGCCGGGTCTGCCGCGCGTGGAATGGATCGAACGGCGGTCGCCGTTGCTGCATGTCGGGCCGATGGCGGGCGAGGACAATGTGCTGAGCCTGAACATCGCTGTAGGCTGCGCCCAGCGTTGCATCTTTTGCAGCGCGCGGGCGCACGCGGGCTATGCCGGCGACGAGGTGGTGCAACTCTACCGCGACAGCGCGGAAAAGCTGGCGGCCGAATTGCACGAGCGACGGCAGTTGCCGCGCGCCGTCTATGTCAGTCCCGCGACCGATCCCTTCATGCCGCTGGCCGAGGTGCAGCAGGAGACGGCGCGGATCGTCGCAGTGCTGGCCGACCACGGCGTCGAAGCCTGGCTGATGACGCGCGGCCTGATTCGGCCATCGGTCCTGGACGTGCTGGAACGGCATCGCCAACGAGTCAAGGTGATCGTCGGCCTGACGACGCTCAACCGGGAACTGCAACGTACCCTGGAGCCGCTGGCCGCGCCGCCCCGCTTACGGCTGCGGCAGATCGCCCGCTTGCAGGAAATGGGCGTGCGGGTGCAGGTGGAGACGGCGCCGCTGATTCCGGGACTGACCG
>JAGVLI010000289.1 GCA_020054355.1 Planctomycetales bacterium
AGCCCGCCGCACATAGTAGCCCGCCGCTCCGCGGCGGAGCGAGCGGCGCAGCCGCGAGCGTCCTTATCTGCGACATGCGGCGCGCAGCCTGGCAAATAAACGAACACCCCGCTCGATAGACTATCGCGCGAAGCGAATGCCCCAGTTTCCTTGCGGACTGCCAAAATGCCAATCGCCGGTAGTGCCACTCGCGGCTGCGCCACTCGTACCGCCGCGGAGCGGCGGGCTACTTTCGCGGCATTCGCTCACTTCATCGGCACCAGCCAGATATTGCGATACTGCACCGGATTGCCGTGATCTTGCAGCATGATCGGTCCGGGCTTGCACGGATCGCCGCCCAGGCCCGCCGTCGTGTTGTCCTTGTTGATCTTCACGTCGTCGTGAATTTTCACGCCGTTGTGCAGCACCGTGATGCGGGCCATTTCGGTCTTCTTGCCGTCGGCGCACTTGGGCGAGTGAAACTCGATGTCGTAGCTCTGCCAGACGGTCGGGGCCTTGCAGGCGTTGCTCTTGGGCGGGGCCACGCTGTAGATGCCGCCGCAATCGTTGTCCTTGCTGTCCAGGCCGTAACTGTCCAGCACCTGGACCTCGTAGCGGCCCTGCACGTAGACGCCGCTGTTGCCGCGTCCCTGGCCCTTGGCGTCGGGCATGTAGGGCACCCGGAACTCGACGTGCAGCTTGAAGGTGCCGTCGAAGGTCTTTTCGGTGATGATGTTGCCGCCTCCCTGGACCTGCATGACGCCGCCTTCCAGCAGCTTCCAGTGGGCCTTGTCCTTGCCGTTAGTCTTCACCCAGCCGTCGAGGCTCTTGCCGTCGAAGAGCACGACGGCGTCCTTGGGCGGCGGGACGCTCTTCACGTCTTCCTTGTCCTCGGGCTTGTTGAGCTTCACGGCGCTGATATCGCCGTACTGGGCAAAAGCGACAGCGGCGAAGCAGAATCCGGCGCAGGCCAGGGCCAGGCGTCGCATGGTGCAAGTCTCCTTGTGCAGAGTGATGGTGGAACCCGGCGGATATGTTACCATGTGGACCGGCGGAGACAATCAACTGCCGCTTGCGGCTTCGCATCCCTCGTTCCCAGGCTCGGCCTGGGAACGCACTGCCTTCGAGGCTCTGCCTCGATTCCGAGGATTCGCGCTGTTCACACAGTTGGGCAAGTCGGGGGTGGGCGAGGCGGAGCCTCGCGGCCAGTGCGTTCCCAGGCAGAGCCTGGGAACGAGGATAAATCAACAGCCCTTGCCGCTCGCGGCTTTGCACCGACCCATATCGAGTCCATCATGGCCGAAGATTCCTCCAAGACCGACCGCCTCCTCGAACAGGCCCGGCAGGGCGAAACGGGCGCTGTCGATCGCCTGCTCGATCAGCACCGCGAGCCGGTGCGCCGTATGATCGACCTGCGGCTCGACCCGGTGCTGGGCCGGCGGGTCGATGCCAGCGACATCGTCCAGGACGTGCTGCTCGAAGCCAGCCGCCGCCTGGCCGAGTACCTGAAGAACCCGGTGATGCCGTTTCACCTCTGGCTGCGGCACATCGCCAAGGACCACGTCATCGACGCCCACCGCAAGCACCGCCTGGCCCAGAGGCGCAGCCTGGACCGCGAGCAATCGCTGCGGCCGGCGCTGCCCGATCAATCGTCGATGGAGCTGGCCGCCCAGTTCATCGACCAGGAGCTGACGCCAGCGTCGGCGGCGATTCGCCAGGAGATGCAACGGCGGGTGGAGGCGGCCGTGGCCACCATGAACGACGACGACCGCGAGATGATCCTGATGCGCCACTTCGAGCAACTCTCGAACCAGGAAGTGGCGGCCGTCCTGGGCCTGACCGAAGCGGCGGCGTCGATGCGCTACCTGCGAGCGCTGCGCCGGCTGAAGACGCTGCTGTCCGATTCATGACCACCGTTTGACCACCGCTTGCGGTTTAGCAGCACACCCTCGACGAACCCGCTACGATCCTTGACGGATTCGCGGGACAATGGCAGTATTGTGCGGCGAAACGAGGATGGCGCGATCGGGTGCGCTATGGATAATTCGAGCGTGACAACTACTTATCCACAACTGCGCCGACGCTTGGCAATCATTCAGCTTCGGCTGCGGGCACGATCTCTTTGCGACCTAACTGGACTCGGCCCTTCGACCGTTGGGAGGCTATGCTGCATACTCATTTTCAGCGCCCTTGTTTTCGGAGGGCTCTTGCTGTCTCTCTTTCTCTTGGGAACGCTGCCCGCTGTGGCCGTTACATTCGCTCTGGCTGTTTTCTTCGTCGTATTTTGTTGCGGTGCTGCAATGACGGGTCTGGACAGCGACGCGGCCCTCGATTCCCGTCGGAAGCAAGTGCTGCAGAAACTGCCACAGGCAAAAACGATGTGGGAAGCAGCGAAGGAGCGTCGCCGCGCCGAAGCTGCGGCAGAAAGGGAGCCAGATCCGGTGATTCAAACCGATCCCTTCTACGCCGAGCAAAGTCGAATCGTTACGCATGGCGAATTGCCTGGGCCTGGAACCTTTGAAATCGAGGTTGTCGGTGAATCGCACTATCAACGACAGTTGGAAGAAATATGCGGCGGCCGTTCTGAGGATAGCGCCCGAGTAAACGCGACAGCCGTTCTGATCTTGGACGATGGAAACCCTTACGACAGTAAAGCGGTTCGGGTGGAGATAAATGGCTACGTTGTTGGCCATCTAAATCGGGAGAATGCGAGGGAATACAGGAAGAAGTTGAAAGAAGCTGGTCACCCAAGGATCACTGCGCAGTGCAGGGCATTGATCGTTGGGGGATGGGATCGCGGGAACGGCGACCGAGGTTATTTTGGTGTTCGCTTGGACCTGCCCACCAAAGACGACTGACCAGCTTCCACTTGCGATGACAACTGCGCCATAGTTCACCTGCGAACTTCATCAGGAAAACAACTGTCGACGGAAACACGAGAAAAGGCACCCGGACACCCTGTCGAACAACAATGACGTTCTCCTATCCACACGTATCGCGGAGGTCAGCCCCATGCCAAAGGTGAAAGTCAGTCCGAAAGCGTCCACTGCCGTCGCTGCTCCCCCGGCACCCGCCGCCGCTCCCGCCGCTGCCGGCATCGTCATCCCGGTGGACGACCTGTGCCACCTCAAGGGCAAGGCCAAGGTCGTCGAGAACTGGGACGCGATGCTCAACCAGACCAACATCGGGGCGAACAACAACAAGTTCTACGTCATCCAGTTGCTCGAATCGGGCGGCAAGTATTACACCTGGACGCGCTGGGGCCGCGTCGGCGAGCCGGGCCAGAACGCCCTGCTCGGCAGCGGCACGCTCGACGACGCCCGCAAGTGCTTCGAGTCCAAGTTCAAGGACAAGAGTGGTAACGCCTGGGCCGACCGCGCGAAGTTCGTCGCCAAGGCCGGCAAGTACGCTCTGATCGAGATCGAGCGTTCCGCCGACGCCGCGAAGAAGGCGGCCGAGGTCGAGGAGAAGCTCAAGGCCATCGACCAGGAAGCCGCCAAGCTGCAACCCAAGCCGCGCGGCGTGGCGCCGTCGAAGCTGCACCCCGCGCTCGAACGCTTCATGTCGCTGATCTTCGATCACGACATGTTCAAGGGCGCGATGGCGAGCTTCGACATCGATGTGAAGAAGATGCCGCTCGGCCAGCTCACCAAGTCCCAGGTGCAGAAGGGCTACAGCGTGCTGGAAGAACTGGAAAACGCCATCGAGGGCAAGGCCAGGAACCGGGCGCAGCTCATCAACGAGGTCTCGTCGCGCTTCTACACGCTGATCCCGCATGCCTTCGGCCGGCGCGTCCCGCCGCCCATCGATACGCAAGAGCTGGTGCAGAAGAAGTTCGACATGCTCAACGTGCTCAACGACATCGAGATCGCGCTGGGTCTGGAAAACAAGGACGGCGCGGCAATCAAGGAATCCGACCTGCTGCCCAACCCCGCCGACGAAAACTACAAGAAGGTCAAGGCCCACCTCGAATATGTCGATCCGAAATCGTCGGAATTCGACTTCATCAACAACTACACGGAGCGCACCAGCGGCGGTTATCTCAAGGTCAAGCTGGTCGATGCTTTTCGCGTCGATCGTCACGGCGAGGGCGACCGCTTCGGCGCTCATAACACCATTGGCGAGCGCAAGCTGCTCTGGCATGGCACCAACGTCGCCGTGGTGGCGGCGATCCTCGGCTCCGGCCTGCGCATCATGCCGCACTCCGGCGGGCGGGTCGGCAAGGGCATCTATTTAGCGTCGGAGAACGGCAAGTCGGCCGGCTACGTCGGCTGGGCCGGCAAGACCGGCGTCATGTTCCTCGCGGAAGCGGCCCTGGGCAAGGAACACACCATCACTCGCGACGATTCGAGCCTCCGCGCCGCGCCGAAGGGTTGCGATTGCGTGGTGGCGCGCGGTCACACCGAGCCGGACCCGCAGCACGACATCGAATGGGAGTTCGAGGGCAAAAAGGTGATCGTGCCGCAAGGCAAGCCGATCAAGACGAAGTTCACCAACAGCTCGTTTTCGCAAAGCGAATACCTGCTCTACAAGGAAAGCCAGGTGCGCTTGCGATATGTGCTGCGCGTCCAGCATTGATTGCGTCAGTCTCGTTCCCAGGCTTCGCTTGGTCGTACTATCCTCGTTCCCAGGCTCCGCCTGGGAACGCACTGCCTTCGAGGCTCCGCCTCGCGGAAGCGCCCTCGGTGTGGTTGCCTGACAGCGCCTGGAATGAAGCTGCCCGGCGGTTGCTGGCCTTCGAGGCAGAGCCTCGAAGGCAGCGCGTTCCCAGGCCGAGCCTGGGAACGAGGGCAAAGCTACTGGAGTCAACCTTGAAACTCACTCACCGCGAACAGCAGGAACTGGACGAAGCCGGCTACGTCGTCATGGACAACCTGATGGGCGACGACTTGCTGGCAGCGTTGCGCCGCCGGGTCGAGGAA
>JAGVLI010000698.1 GCA_020054355.1 Planctomycetales bacterium
CCGCGCCCGCACGCGACAGGGTGCGCGCAAACTGTGCCCCCAGGCCACCCGAGGCGCCGGTGATGAAGGCCACGCGGCCGGAAAGATCGATGCTGTACGCCATGGTGGGCCCTTTCGCTGCATTGTGAAAACGGAATCCGGGGAGATACCTGATAAAAAAGAACGACCGTTCTATTTTTCACTCAAACCGGACTAAAATCGGTCGCGTACCGGACAGGGCCCGGGCATCCCGGCCTCCTATAGTCCAGCCCCATTATCAAGCGACTCCCCGCACCGAGACAGAAAGCAGCCGCCATGACGAACGAAGAAATCCTCGCCCAATTCGGTCCCCGCGAAGCCATGGAATACGACGCGGTCGTCGTCGGCGGCGGCCCCGGGGGCCTGTCCACCGCCATCCGCCTCAAACAGCTGGCCGCCGAGAAGGGCACGGACGTCTCCGTCGTCGTGCTGGAAAAAGGCGGTGAACCCGGCGCCCACATCCTTTCGGGCGCCGTCATGGACCCGATCGCCCTCAACGAGCTCTTCCCCAATTGGAAAGAGATGGGCGCCCCGCTGAACCAGGCCGTCACCGGCGACGAGGTGCTCTTCCTCTCCGAGACCGGCGCCAAAAAGACGCCCAACTTCTTCGTGCCCGACTGCTTCCACAACGACGGCAACTACGTCATCAGCCTGGGCCTGCTGACCAAATGGCTGGGCGAGCAGGCCGAAGCCCTGGGCGTGGAGATCTTCCCCGGCTTCACAGCCGCCGAAGTGCTCTACAACGAGGACGGCTCGGTCAAGGGCGTGGCCACCGGCAATATGGGCGTGGGCAAGGACGGCGAGCCCGCCGACAGCTTCCAGCTCGGCATGGAGCTGCATGCCAAGTACACCGTGTTTGCCGAAGGCGCGCGTGGCCACCTGGGCAAGCAGATCATTGCCAAATACAAGCTCGACGAGGGCAAGGACCCGCAGAGCTACGCCCTGGGCATCAAGGAACTGTGGGAAGTGCCGGCCGAGCAAGCCCAACCCGGCCTGGTGGTGCACACCGCCGGCTGGCCCATGGACAACAGCACCTACGGCGGCGGCTTCCTCTACCACCTCGAAGGCAGCAAGGTCACGCTGGGCTTCGTCACCGGCCTGGACTACCAGAACACCTGGCTGAGCCCCTTCGAGGAAATGCAGCGCTGGAAGACCCACCCGGCCATCCGCAAGCACATCGAAGGCGGCAAGCGCATCGGCTACGGCGCGCGCGCCATCACGGCCGGCGGCCTGCTCTCCCTGCCCAAGACCATCTTCCCGGGCGGCGTGCTCGTGGGCTGTGACGCCGGCTACCTCAACGCCAGCCGCATCAAGGGCAGCCACGCCGCCATCAAGAGCGGCATGCTGGCCGCCGATGCTTTGTACGACGCACTGGTTGCGGGACGCAGCCATGACGAACTGGCCGCCTATCCCTTGGCCTTTGCCCAGAGCTGGCTGCACGAGGAACTGCACAAGTCGCGCAACTTCAAGCAGTGGTTCAAGAAGGGCAACCTCGTCGGCGCGCTGATGACCGGCATCGAGCAGTGGTTCCTGCCCAAGATCGGCATCAAGACCCCGCCGTGGACCCTCCATCGCAAGGAAGCCGACCACACCCGCCTCAAGCCCGCGGCCGAGTGCACGCCCATTGCTTATCCCAAGCCGGACGGCAAGCTGACCTTCGACCGCCTCTCCAGCGTCTTCATCAGCAACACCAACCACGCCGAAGACCAGCCCGCCCATCTGACGCTCAAGGACGCCAGCGTGCCCGTGCGCATCAACCTGGCCAAGTTTGCCGGGCCTGAGAGCCGCTACTGCCCCGCCGGCGTCTACGAGTTCGTGCAGAAGGACGGCGCCGACCAGCTCGTCATCAACGCGCAGAACTGCGTGCACTGCAAGACCTGCGACATCAAGGACCCGACGCAGAACATCGTCTGGGTCACGCCCGAGGGCGGCGGCGGGCCGACCTACAGCGGGATGTAAACACCCGGGCATCAAAGAACAAGGGGCCTCACGGCCCCTTTTCTTTTCATGCATCACTTCAGACGGGCTGTTCGCACAACACCTTGAGACGCGCCAGTGCCCGCGGCCAGGCCTCGCGGATGTACGGCTCGTATTCCGCGCTGATGTCCTGGTCGACGCGCAGCTCCGTGCCGCCAGGCACGGACTGGAAGCTGTAGTTCTCGTACGCCGGTGCCCAGGCCCGCACGGCCGGGCTGTCGTAGTCCTCTGCGCCGTTGACGATGTGGCCCAGATGGCGAATCGAGAGGAACTCGTGTTCACGCCGCTCCGCGATCTCGGACACCATGCCATCACCCGAGGGCGCCATGAAGCGGATGCGCTCGCCCTGTTCCCAGGAACCCTCGTAATACGAACCTTCGGCAAAAGCCGAGGTCCAGTCCTTGTAGCTCTCGGGAGCCAGCATCAGATCCCAGACCCGGGCGACCGGCGCGGCGATGGCGAGGGTGAAGTGCAGGCGTTTGGCGGGCATAGGGAACTTCCTAAGGGTCTACAGGCGTTTAAGGAAACGACGGGTTTCGACGGCGGATTCAACCGGTCGATGCAACACACTAACCACCGCATAGGCGGAAGGAGTGTTGCAAATGAAGCAGCGGCCCAGGATCTACTACTCGGACAGCCA
>JAGVLI010000226.1 GCA_020054355.1 Planctomycetales bacterium
AGGCGGGTAGCACGAAGCCAGAAAAAGATACTGGGAGTCGTTGGTTATGCCAGGCGCGCCACCGCTTCTCGTCATGTTGCCAAAGCGCGCTGCGTTGGTTCAAGGCCAATTCGCTTCGGTCAGTCGGATTGGCGGACAGGGTATAAAACCCCAATAAAAACACCCTGTCCGCCAGGGGGCGAGTTGGCGGACAGGGTCGGCCTGCCATCGTGGCAGGCTTGCGTTTCATTCGTTTCATTCGTTTCATGAAACGATCGAGGTGGCACCCTGTCCGTGAAACGCAGCGGGGCACGTCCTCGGTTCCGGGACGGTTGGAGCAACCGTAAGCGCCGCTGGCCAGATCGCGATTTGCCAGGGACGGTCAAATCTTTGGCAAAAATGCCGCAGGTGGCCAAACGAGTTCGCCTGGTCCGATGTGTGGTCTGGAATGGTCCTGGCCGGATGTGGGACGCCGGTCGCTGACGTGGCCGGCTGGCCCGCAACCGCCGCGAACCCTGCCTGGCTTGTCGTCCAGGCTGTCGCGCTCGCGGCGTCTGGCCATTCGCGAGAAAGTCCCTTGACCGGCCGGCCGATCCTGCATACGGTAGACACTTTCGGTTTGTGATTTCGCGGAGCACCAGAGGCTGGAGTTACTCCGGCGGCGCTCGCGCCTGGGGAGTTTGACATGCCGACGATCAATCAGCTGGTGCGCAAGCCCCGGCGCCAGCAAACCCGCAAGCCCAAGCACCCGGCCATGCAGGGCAACCCGCAGAAGCGCGGCGTCTGCTTGCAGGTCAAGACCATGACGCCCAAGAAGCCGAACTCGGCGCTGCGCAAGGTGGCCCGCGTCCGGCTGTCCAACGGCATCGAAGTGACGGCCTACATCCCCGGTGAAGGCCACAACTTGCAAGAGCACTCCATCGTGCTCGTCCGCGGCGGCCGGGTCCGCGACCTGCCCGGCGTGCGCTATCACATCGTCCGCGGCGTGCTCGACTCCCAGGGCGTTGCCGACCGCAAGCAGGCCCGTTCCAAGTACGGCGCCAAGCTCGAAGGCAACAAGTAGGGAAACGGGACGAAGGCAAAAGGCAACGGAAGCCTGGCGCAAGTCCGGCCTCCGCCGTCCGTTTCCCTTCGGACTTTTCTGACCAACTTCCCGACGAGGACCATCTTCCATGATGGAACTGCAAGTGATTCTGGACTTCGCCTGTCGTTCCTGCGGCGAATCGGTGAGCGTGACCGTGAAATGCGAAGGCAAGGGTCTGACCCCGGCTGCCCGCACGGTCGCTCGCGTGCATGTTCCCTGCCCAGGCTGCGGCGCCGTTCACTGCCTCGATTTCGAACCGAACGGCACGCTGCGGGCCGTCCGTCCGTCCGTGGGATCCCGCCCGCTCCTGGAACCTTCCATCAACTGAGGATAACTTCTAGACCCTCGCCGGCGCCTGCTGGCGAGACAAGCGAGACTCAACTTATGGCCCGGAAACGCACTGCCAGCCAGGATAGCCTCAAGCCGGACCCGGTTTATCAGAACCGGCTGGCCAGCAAGTTCATCAACTGTCTGATGTGGCAAGGCAAGAAGTCCACTGCCATGCGCATCTTCTACGGCGCGCTCGACCAGATCAAGAAGCGCATGCCCGACGCCGACCCGATCCAGGTCTTCGAGCAGGCCATCGAACACGTCAAGCCGACGGTCGAAGTCCGCTCCAAGCGCGTCGGTGGCGCCACCTACCAGGTGCCGATGCCGGTGAATCGCACCCGGCAGCAGAGCCTGGCCATTCGCTGGACGATCGCGGCAGCGCGGTCGAAGGCGGGCCGGCCGATGTACCTGCGCCTGGCCGACGAACTGATGGCCGCCTACCGTCGCGAAGGCGAAGCGATGGCCAAGCGCGAGAACACCATCAAGATGGCCGACGCCAACAAGGCGTTCTCGCACTTCGCCTGGTGATGCCCAGGGGTCAGGAATCAGGGGTCAGGAGTCAGGAATCAGGGGTCAGGAATCAGGGGTCAGGAGTCAGGGGAGCCAAACTATAGCTTCCCTTGCTCCTGACCTTTTTTGTCGAAACGATCCCCAAGAATGAACGTATGACCAATTGGCGGATTCCAGTGTCCCTGACTCCTGTTCCCTGACTCCTGACTCCTGTTCCCTGACTCCTGACTCCTGTTCCCTGACTCCTGTTCCCTGACTCCTGATTCCTGGCTCCTGACCCCTGGTTGCCGATGGCCGCCGAAAAAAACACCGTCGATCTCAGCAAGTACCGCAACATCGGCATCATTGCGCACATCGACGCCGGCAAGACCACGACCACGGACCACATCCTCTATTACGCCGGCGCCAAGCATAAGCTCGGCTCGGTGGACAAGGGCACCACGACGACGGACTACGACCAGGAAGAGCAGGAACGCGGCATCACCATCTACAGCGCCTGCATTCCGTTTCCCTGGCGGCAGCATACGGTCAACTTGATCGACACCCCTGGCCACGTCGATTTCACCGCCGAGGTGGAGCGCTCGTTGCGCGTGCTGGATGGCTGCGTCGTCGTCTTCGACGCTCAGAAGGGCGTTGAAGCGCAGTCGGAAACCGTCTGGCGTCAGGCGGACAAGTACGGTGTGCCGCGCCTGGTGTTCGTCAACAAGATGGACGTGGTCGGCGCTAACTTCAGCAACGTCGTCGATGAAATCCGCGAGCGGCTCGAAGGCCAGCCGGTGGCGGTGTCGATTCCCATTGGCAGCGGCTCGATCAAGGACAGCACCACGCCGTTTCGGGGCATCATCGACCTGATCCAGCTGAAAGCCCTGTACTTCGAGGCGAAGGACGAAGGCAAGACCATCCGCGTCGAGCCGATCCCCGCCGAGATGGAAGAGGAGGTCGCGCAGTACCGGGAGACCCTGTTCAACCTGCTCACCGAGCACGACGACCAGGACCGGATTACCACGCTGTATCTCGAAGGCAAGGAAGTGCCCGCCGAGACGCTGCACCAGGTCATCCGCGACCAGACCCTGAAGCGCTTCATCCAGCCGGTGGCATGCGGCTCCGGGCGGGAGCATATCGGCATTCAACCATTGCTCGACGCCGTGGTCTGGTATCTGCCCAGCCCGCTCGATCGTCCGCCGGTGGTCGGCACGCATCCGGAGAAGAAAGACAAGGAAGAGAAGCGCAAGCCCGATCCGAAGGAGCCGTTCTGCGGGCTGGTCTTCAAGATCGCGGCGGACAAGCACGGCGACATTTATTTCGTCCGCATCTATTCGGGCACGCTCAAGCCGCAGAGCCGGCTGCTGAATCCCGGCAAGAACTTCAAGGAACTGGTCAGCAAGGTCTATCACGTCCACGCCGACCCGACGCGGCGCAGCAACCTGGAAGAACTGGCGGGCGGCAGCCAGGCCGGCGACATCGTCGTGCTGAACAGCTTGCGCGACTCGATCACGGGCGACACGCTGTGCGACGCCCATCATCCGATCCTGCTGGAAGCGATCCACTTCGCCGAGGCGGTGGTCAGCCGTACCATCGAGCCGGAATCCTCCGGCGACAAGGATAAACTCGTCGAGTGCCTGAATAGCCTGAAGCGCGAAGATCCGACCTTTACCTGGAACATCAATCCCGATACCGGCCAGATGCAGATGAACGGCATGGGCCTGTTGCACCTGGAGATCAAGCAGCACCGCCTGGAACGCGATTTCCAGCTGAAGGTGCGCGTCCACAAGCCGCGCGTCAGCTACCGCGAAACCATCAAGAAGACCGTGCGGCTCTGGGGCGAGTGCATCCGGCCCAACGTCGAGCCGCCGCAGTACGCCCGCGTCGAACTGGTCCTGGAACATCAGCGCGGCGAGCAGCCGATTACGGTCGTCAACGACGTGCCGCCCGAAAAGCTGCAGCCGCATTTCGCCAACGCGGTGGAGCAAGGCGTCCGCACCGCCATGCTGTCGGGCGAGGTCGGCTACCCGGTCACGGACGTGAAGGTGACGATCGTCGGCGCCCAGGAGCATCCCGAGCAGTCCAGCGAGATGGCCTTCGAGTGGGCGGCGCGGGACGCGGTCAACACGGCGCTCAAGGACAGCATCGACCTGCTGGAGCCGGTGATGCGTCTGGAAGTCACGGTGCCCGAAGAGTATCTCGGCCCGGTGACCTCGGACTTGCAGGCCCGGCGGGCGGAAATCACGCAGCTGCACGCGCGCGGCAAGCTGCGGGCCATCGAAGCCATTGTTTCGCTGGAGCGGATGTTCGATTACTCGGAGAAAGTCCGCAGCCTGAGCCAGGGCCGGGCCGGCTGGACCATGGAGCCGCACAATTACGCCCCCGCGCCGGAAGAAGTGCTGCGGCGGCTCTTGCATCCGGAAGACTACGAATGAGCGTTCGGCCACAAGGGAAGGAGATGGGACCACATCATGAGTACTATCCCTGCACAGCTAGCGATTCAGGTTCTTACTCGGTTGGCCCAAGATCCGCAGATGATCGGCCGACTATTAGAGCAACTCGGAGGAATGCCGAATATTCCGACGAAAACGATGGGGGGGACGAGTTTTCTGGTCCGACCTTGCAGAAGCGAACGGCTGGCGACTCCAACGCAACTGGGTGTTCGGGAATTGTCGAATCTTGGATCCCAGTAATGTGCGGCGTGCCTGGGGTGGTGAAAACGCGATGCTCCAAGCGTTCCAGGCACTATCATGAATCAGGCCACGATGGTCTGCCGCGAATCATCATGTAGCGGAATTGATCTGTCCCTGCCTGCGGGTAAGATGGACAAGAAAGGGAGGTGCCGCGTGGACAAGACGCAAACGGGCGTTCAACCGTGTGGAAGCCCCGCGATCCCCCTGCCCCAGGCGCCGGAAACAGCTTGCTCCGTCCGCCTTTCAGAGAGGGACGAGGCCGCGGTCCTAGGAGCGGCTGAGAACCCGCCGGCCCCGAACGAGGCGGCTTTGCAAGCCGCCAGGCGGTTCATCCAGCGCAATGGATGAGACGCGCATCGAGCTTCTGAGGGCGAACCACGAGAGGGGTACCTTTGACTGTGGCAAGCCCCCTCTGAACGCCTTTATTCGCCAGCACGCAGCTGTCAATCATGAGCGTGGCGTGAGCCGCGTCTATGTCGCGGTTCGTGGCCCCCAGCAGCGAGTGCTGGCCTATTACGCTTCGTCGGCCGGTACATTCCTGCGCGATCATCTTCCACCAGATGACCAGCTTGGACTACCCAGATACCCGTTACCCACGGCTCACCTTGGTCGGCTGGCCGTGGATCTGTCCTGCCGAGGCCAGCGGCTGGGCGAGTTGCTTCTCTTCCACTTCCTGAAGACGGCCTGCGACGTGGCGGAGCGGATCGGTATGTTCGCGGTGGACCTGTTCTCCAAAGACGACGATGCGAAGCGCTTCTACCTGAAGTACGGGTTCATCCCGCTGCAGGACGACCCGTTCCATCTCTATTTGCCGATGGCGACCGTCCGGACGATGTTCGCACAGGCGGCGGCGAGTCCGCCAGACCAGGGCAAGCGGGAGAGTGGCGGCGCTTGACGTTGGTTGGGCAGCAAAAAGAACTGGAGGGGGAGCGCATCTGTTCCCCGGCGCGTTGGAGTCGGATTCCGTGTATCGCTTTGGGGCCGAACCAGTGCGCTGCACCTGACCGGGGCCGCATTCTGGTCTCGCACGGTTCAACGTCCCAGCAGCGGCCCCGGCAGGTGAGCTTCATCGTTCGGCCTCACATACAAGAGCCTGACTCGGTTCAGGAGGACAACATGCTTCAGCTTCCTTCGATTTTCGATGTTGGTGCATTATTCGATGTTGGTGCATTATTAGTTGAAGGTGCCGCGATCCTCGGCCCGTTGCCCGGAGTGCGACGCCCGGCCCGGCGGTACGATTCTGACCAGCAGATCGAACGGCTGCGTGCTATCTCCGCGCTTCAGTTGGAGCCGCCGCGACCGGTGTTCCAGCCGGGGGACCATATCCGTGTCCGCTGCTGGTTCGGCCCGATTCCGTACCACCACCACGGTATCGTGTCCTGGGACGTGAACAGCGCCATCAACTATGACTCGGGCATGGACGAGGGCGGCATCCTCTCCATCAAACAACAGAAGCGGTCTCTGGCCGTCCGGCAGACGAACCCGGATCGCTTTGCGGGGTCGGCTGGGCTGGATGCAATCGAGTTGGTCGAGCGGCCCTACGATGTGCAGAGCGTCCTGACGAGGGCCTACTCCGCTCTCGGTTCGGAATTCTGGGCGGAGCGGACCTGCGACCTGCGCTCCAACAACTGCGAACATTTCGCACGGTGGTGCGTCGTCGGGTGGGGCTACTCCCAGCAGGTGATGAATTACTCCATCGTGCGAAGCGGCATCAGCGCCGCCGCCACCGGGCTCGTTCACCGGCTCTGTGGGAGCGCGATCGCTCGCGTTGGTGCGGCTCTGGGACTCGGCTCCTTGCTTCCGGGACTCGGTTGGCTTCTGCTCGGTGCCGGGATCGTCTACGCAGGGTACGAATTGGCGAAGGGGCTGGGGTTCTTTCGCAACGGCCATCGTGCGGAGATCGCCAGCAGTGACATCCGCCGCACGGCGCTAGCCCACGGCGTTCAGTTCGCTTGATCTCGGCCGAACAAGGCGCTGAAGCTCGGGGCGGGGCCGGGGCGGAGCAAGGCGTTGCACTCGACCGGGCCGGCATTCCCTGCCCGCACGGCGCCAAGGTCTTGCAGCCGGCCCGGCGAGTGAACTTTAGCGTTAGAGGTCAGGCTTGCCAGCCTGACACGCTGCGGAGTGTCAGGCTGGCAAGCCTGACCTGCAAGACGCGGACGTGAGGACGCTCGGTCGCTTTCTTCCGACTTTCTCGATATTGATGGACAATCATCCCTTGACAAGGGTACGCGCCGCATCTATTTTTAACGCTTTCCACATAAACGCCTTGGAAGACAGTGCAAGGAGGAACCTTTGGCGGGCTTCTCGAACGAACGCATCCGGATCCGCATGGAAGCCTACGACCACGAAGTCCTGGACGCCACGGCCCATCAAATCGTTGATACGGCCGAGAAGACCGGGGCGGAAGTGCATGGGCCTATTCCGCTGCCGACGCGCATCGAGCGCTACACGGTGCTGCGAAGTCCGCACATCGACCGGAAATCCCGGGAGCAGTTCGAGATCCGCACGCACAAGCGCCTGATCGATATCCTCCAGCCGACCGGCAAGACCATCGAGGCCCTGAACAAGGGCCTGAGCCTGCCGCCCGGCGTCGATATCAAGATTCGGGTACTGGCTGCTCCGACTAGCTGAACGCTTGCCGAACCAGGTGTCTCGGACTTTACCGCAAGGTTCCAGACACCTGTTTCAGTCCATAGCTTCGAGCCGCCGAGCATCCACCTCCCTCGCGTGACACCCGCAAGCGTCACGTTGCCGTTTACCGATCCAGAACAGCAGACAGGCATCTGGCCAAGCTCACGGCAGGCCGTTCGTGAGTGGCGGGATGGTTTTCAATATCGCCGGAAGGATTGCAGCCGTGTCCACCACAGAACCCACTACGCCAGCGGCCCCGCTGTCCCTGAAAGTGTTCAACACCAAGGGCGAACAGGTCGGCACGGTGGAAGTCGATCCGGCCGAGTTCGGCGGCACGATCAACAAGCAGCTGCTGCATGACGTCGTCGTCATGCACCTGGCCAACCAGCGCGCCGGCACGCATTCCACGCTGCGCCGCGGCGAGGTGTCCGGCAGCACCAAGAAGCTGTTTCGCCAGAAGGGCACCGGCAACGCCCGCGTCGGCACCCGGCGCAGCAACAAGCGCAAGGGCGGCGGC
>JAGVLI010000441.1 GCA_020054355.1 Planctomycetales bacterium
ACGGAATGTCCTAGCGCTGGAGGCTCCTTTCGTCCACTCAAGTTGCCGTAAACCCTTATCCAGCAACGCTGGATAGGGAGCGGGAGGCGAGTCACGCCCACAATCTCAGCGTTTGGAACCTCGAAACCCAACAGCGGCAGGGCCAGCTGTTCCCAGCCGGATCGCCGGACACAAGCCGAGGCGGCCTCTGTATCGAAGAGATTTCGGTGGACGGCCGTTTCGTGGTGTTCCGAGGCGGGGCCAGCTCCATTTTTGAACTCTGGGATTCCGCGTCCGCGGCCCCGCCGATTGCCCTCGGCGACTGGCCGATCGTCAAGGCGTCGGCCGATGGGTCGGTGATCGCCTTTCATTGCCATCCCGGCTGGCCCGATCCGGAGGGCCGCCTGCAACTTTGGGAGCCGGCGACCAACCAGTCGCGGCCGGTGCTGACCAAACAGGCGCGCGCCATCAAGGAAATCGTACCGCTGCGCGACGGCCGCCTGGTCGCGGTTGAGACGACGGATTCGGGCGCGCACACGCTCTGGAACTTGACCGCCGAATCAATCCTGATCACCGTGCCCGTACATGGAGGACACGTCTGCATCTCCGCCGGCAGTGGCCGCTGCGCTTTCGGCCAGGCAGGCCGCTTCGAGGTCTGGGACCTGACCACGAGGCAGCATGTCAGTTTCGGTGCGGGCGGCCACGTGCAGGATCGGGCGCTGGCCCTCAGTGCCGACGGCCGTCGGTTGGCCACCTATCGAGACCACGCCTTCACTCTTTGGGACGTGACGACGCCCGAGGCGCGCCGACTCGGAGTCATCGAGCGAACCGGCGGCACGCTGCATGCCTTTTCGCCAGATGGCCGTTGGTTCGGCGCTGGCATGCCCTGCGAGTTCGGCGAGTTGCATGACGTCTACCAGACGGAGCCGTTCCAGCAGCAATTGCACCTGAGCTGGGCCTACTTCGGGCCGAATTTCGCTCCCGATAGCCGAACCTTCGTCGCCGAAGCTCATGCCAGCCCGTCGGGTTGGCTGGACCGCTGGCTGAACCGGCCGCTGGGGCGCTACGATCTGGAAGTGTGGGACCCGGCGTCCGCGGCCAAGGTGGTGACACTCCTCGGCTGCGAGGACTTCGCCTATACGCCCGATGGGCAGCGGTTGGTCGTGGCGCGCGGCCCCGACCAGGTCGAAGTCTGGGACGTGCCGCCGCGCCGACCAATGCTAGTCGAATACGGGCTGCCCGTCCTCTTCTGCTTCCTGATGCTGCTGCTCGTCCGGCAGTGCGCGCGGGCGCGGTGTGGCTTCGGGGAAGCCCCAGCGCTGCCGGACTGAATCTCCTTGCTCCCCCGCAATCGCCGGATACCATCGGTGGCATTGTTCCCTGCCTGTTCCGCAGGCATAACTTCGAGGTGCCGCCATGAATCCGCGCTGGTGCTGTCTTTCGGTCCTTTTCCTGGGCATCGCTTTCTTTGCCGATGGCGTCGAAGGCCAGGAGAAAAAAGTCGAATCGAAATATCCGAAAGTCAACGTGGCGCTCGCCTACACTCACGATCCCGCCTGGCCGCAGAAGCCGGCCGATTTCAAGTGGGCCGAGATGTCGGGCGTTGCCGTGGATGCCCAGGACCGCGTTTACCTCTTCAATCGCAGCACGCCGCCGGTGCAGGTCTACGAAGCGAACGGCAAGTTCGTGCGCGGCTGGGGCCAGGACACCATCAAGAGCGCCCATCACATCAAGATCGACCGCGAAGGCAACGTCTGGATCGCCGACATCGGCAATCACGTCGTTCAGAAATACACTCCCGAAGGCAAATTGCTGCTGACGCTCGGCACCAGCGGCGAGCTGGGGCGCGACCAGAAGCACCTCAACATGCCGACCGACATGGCTATCACGCCGTCGGGCGACGTCTTCGTCTCGGACGGCTACGGCAACGCCCGTGTCGTCCACTTCGACAAGAGCGGCAAGTTCGTCAAGGACTGGGGCGAGCTGGGCAGCAAGCCGGGGCAGTTTTCGATCCCGCATGCCATCGCCGTGGACAGCAAGGGCCGCGTCTACGTCGCCGACCGCAACAACGTCCGCGTGCAGGTCTTCGAGCCGTCGGGCAAGCTGGTGGACGTCTGGGACAACGTCATCGTGCCCTGGGGCTTCCACATGACCAAGAACGACGAGCTCTGGGTCTGCGGCTCGTCGCCGATGCAATGGCGCGGCAGCGACGGCGCCCTGGGCTGCCCGCCGAAGGACCAGGTCTTCATGAAGTTCAGCACCGCCGGCAAGCTCCTGCAACTCTGGACCGTGCCGAAGGGGCAGGACGGCCTGGAGAAACCCGGCGAGTTGAACTGGGTCCATGCCCTGGCCGAGGACTCGAAGGGTAACCTGTACGCCGGCGACATCAAGGGCAAGAAAGCGCAGAAGTTCGCGCTGCAGAAGCCGTAGGGCCTTTGCGGTCGGCCGCGCTCTGGTCCGCACAGCGGACCCTACGGTCATCCGTAGGGTCCGCTGTGCGGACCAGAACCTTGCTGCCTCAGTGCGCCGGGGTGAATAGAATCAACTTGTAGCTGGCCATCACCGAGTCCGATTCATCGACCCGAATACCCATGTTGCCGAATACGCTGAAAACGTTCGTCCATCCCCACGGGGTCTACCGCCTCGAATTTCCCTCCTACTGGGACCAGGTGGTGCAAAAGGAAGGCGAATCGTGCGGCTTCGGGCCCCATGACCGGGACGACGTCGGCCTGTGGATCTCCATCATGCCCGTCAGCCTGAACACGGAGAAGCTGGCGGAGGAATTGCCCAACCTGATGCGCCAGTCGCTCCAGAAGACCCAGGCGGAGAACCTGCGGCGCGACACCTCGCTCCGCCACTTCGGCATGGTGGCCGACATGACCAAGGACGGAGAAGGCGGCCACTACTGGATCGTGGCCGGCGGCGACGTGGTGCTGTTCGCCAGCAGCCAGGTGCCCGTCGCCGAGCGCGCGGTCTGGAATCCGCCTTTCCAGCAATTGATGGCCAGCCTGCAAATCACCCGCGAGGACCAGCTGCTCGAAGTCAAGATCGCCGAGGAGGTCATGACCCTGCTGCGCGCGAAGCATCCCGAGCAGGATTTTGCTTTCGACGCCGGCAAGATTCGCGGCCGGGACCAGGTCGTCTACCTGAGCAATCTGTTTCGCGAGGTCCGCTCGTCGCCGGCGCGCCGCGCCAGCATCATCGAGGGCTTCGTCGAGAAGGTGACCCAGCCGACCGCGATGCAGATCGGGCAAGAAACCTGGGAGGATGCGCAGGGGTCCATCGTGCCGATGCTGAAGCCGCGCAGCTACCTGAATCCCGACGGTCCCACGCAGCACTTGCTGACCAGCGAATGGCTCAATGACGTGGTCATCTGCTACGTGATCCACAGCAAGAAGATTTTTCGCTTCGTGACCGGCTGGGACGTGAATC
Organism: Planctomycetales bacterium; assembly: GCA_020054355.1. Lineage (GTDB taxonomy): Bacteria > Planctomycetota > Planctomycetia > Gemmatales > Gemmataceae > JAGVLI01. The sequence goes on from JAGVLI010000441.1 coordinate 3,412, forward strand.
GCTGGGGGACCGATGCCCAGACGCTGCACCAGATCGCCATCGCCAATCTGGCGGCCCGGCCCTGGCCGCGCGAACTGTTCGGGGCCCGCGCCAAGGATTCCGGCCGGGTCATCGTCGTCCATACCGAGGACGGCCTGGCGTCCAGCCGCATGCTGCACCCGGACTTGCACTCGCTCTTTCAGAATGCACTCGGCCGCACGTTCTGGGCGGGCATCCCCTGCCGGGACCGGCTGGTGCTCTATTCGGATCGCAAGCAATTGAAACAGCGCATCGGCCGGCAACTGCGCAAGGACCACGACACCTCGGCCTACCAGATCACGCCGCGCTCGTTTCTGGTGACGCGCGACGGCATCGCTCCGGCGGTGGACAAGCCGTAGCGCATTGGCCAGGGACTTGCCGTGCGTGGGTTAGGATTCCGATCCTGACAAACGGCACGGTCTGTCAGGATCGGAATCCTAACCCACGCACGAAGCATCAAGCCACGCGGGCCGGTGCGGTCACTTCCGCCCCGAGGTCGAAGCGCGGCGGGGACATGTCGGCGACGCGGATTGTGGCCGACTGGACTTCCGACCTCTCCAAACGAGACTCCAATCGGCGCGCTTGACCGCGTTTTCGCTCCTTGAAGTTCACGATCGGCCTTTCGATCAATTGATAGCCAAGCAGCGCCGCCAGGCCGGCGAAGAGCAGATTCTGCGGGAATGCACACCACCAAAGCTCCTGATGCGGCTGCAGGAAAAGCTGCTGCCAGACGTACAGGCTAAAGGAAGCCGAACCCAGCGCGACCGCCGCCGGATGATTGAAGCAACGGCCGATCAGCGAGCCGGAACGCTGCACCGCCGCCCAGAGGAACACCGCGAAGCAGACCGAGTTCACCGTGAACGAGATGCCGACCCAGTAGCGCCACGAAGCCACCGACAGCGCCCGGCTGGCCAGCAGCAGCCCCGCGACCAGCAACAGGCAGCGGTAGTCGTGGACCAGCCGGTTGAATCGTTCGCGCCAGACCGGGTCGTAGGCGGCAAAGGCCAGCAGGCAACCGATGGCTACGCCGTCCGCCCGGGCGAACGTCCAGCGATGGGCCAGGTTGTCGAGGTGCGGCCAGAACAGCACGACGCCACAGCGCAGCAGCAGACAGCCGCCGATGCAGGCCCAGATCAGCTTTCGGGAACGCGCCAGCGAGCAGGTCGCGAGCACGAACGGCCAGGCCAGGTAAAAGTGCTCTTGGATGGACAATGTCCAGGTGTGGCCCACCGGCCAGGCCGGGTGCGCAATGAAGTTGGTCGTGAAGGTCGCCGCCGGCAGCAGGTCGCGCCAGCGCAGGTCCAGCACGCCGGTCAACTTCAGCAGTACCAGGATGCCCAGCAGGCAGACCAGCGGCGGGCAAATCTTCAGCATCCGCGCCAGGCAGAACTTCGTCACGTTCAGCTGGCCGGTGCGGTGGATTTCGCGCAGCAGCAAGGTGGTAATCAGGAAGCCGCTAACGACCAGGAAGGCTTCGACGCCCAGATGGCCAAGGCGCAAGCTGGGCAAGCCGGTCAAGTCTGGAAAACCCGTCGTGTGGCTGGCATGCGCGTAGACCACGAGCAGCACGGCGAGGGCGCGCATGCCGTCCAGGCAAGGAATGCGGCCGCGCGCCAGCCACTCAGGGGCTGCGGCGCGATCGATTTTCGCGGTTCGAGGCGCGGAATCAGCGATGGCAAGAGACATGCACAGCCTACCAGGAGACTGGGATGTGTGGGGCCGAAGGGCCAGTCAGACGGGGCAGCACTTCGCGGGGCGAATCATAATGAATTGGGCATCTGAAAAAAAGCCGACTTGAGGCGTCGAAATGCGATCCTTGTTTAGCCTTTCCGTCGAGGCGGCCTCCAGGCCGAGCCTGGTGGTCCATCGAACGACTGTTTGGCCGTGGGTTACGATTCCAATCGTGACCACTCCGCTGCCTGTCACGATTGGAATCGTAACCCACGGCCAAACAGTGCCTGAGAGCAGCACCGGGTCTGGTCACTTGCCCGCCGCCGGCGGTGCCAGACGGAAGACATAGACCTTGCCATTGTCCCCAGCGACCGCCAGGTGCCGGCCATCGGGGGCGAAGGCGGGAACATACGTGAAGTGGTACTGCACCGGCGCGGCATTCGGCAGCCTCCATTCGTGCAGCTTGTTTCCCGCCGGCAAGCCCCACACGGCAATACTGCCGCCCGAGGTCGTCGTCGCCGCCTTGCTGCCGTCGAGCGACAGCGCCAGCCGATCGTACCGAGTGGTCACGGGAACGATGGACCGCTCGCGATTGGTGGCGACGTCCCACAACTTCATCTTCCCCTCACTGACCACCACGGCGGTCTGGTTGTCGGCGGCATAGGCCACGCAGTAGGCGTTGTCGAGCGGGATGGCTGGCCGCTCGGCGCCGTCGGCGACATTCCAGACTTTCACCGGACGCTGATAACTTGTCACCGCCACGGTTCGGCCGTCGGCGGAGAATCCCAAAGTAAAGATCAGGTCGCTGAGGCCCGGCAAGGAGACTCGCTCGCGGCCGGGAGGTACGTCCCACAGCTTCAAGACCCCGGCGCCGGCATAGGCGACCGCCAGCGTCTGGCCGTCAGGCGCATAGGCCAGGCACGAAGGCCGCAGGTCTCCAGCAGGTTTCAGGACCGTCAGTTCCTTTCCCGAAGCCACCTCCCACAAGCGAACGTCGCCGCCGCCCGAGGCCAGGGTCAGGCCATCCGGACTGAAGGCCAAAGCGAAGACGGCAGCCGGATGCCCCTGGAGCGTTTTCCACTCCTGACCCGAAACCGTGGCCCACAGGCGGACCAGATTGTCGCTGTCGCCGCAGGCCAGCAGCTTGCCGTCGGGACTGAAGGCCACGCTCTGCACCCGCTTCTGTCCCGGAATGCCCAGCACGGCCGCCAGTTCCTTCGGATCGCCGGCCAAGCGCCCGTCGGCCGGGATCGACTTCGGGTCCAGCCGGTCGAGGGGCGAGGGCAGCTTCATGAATTCATCTACGGCAACGCGGGCTTCCAGCGTGCCCAGACGCGCCATGCGGAGCTTGAGCAAGGACTGCCGCAGCTCGGCCGTGGTCGCGCTGGGGTCGGCTGACGGCCGACTACTCCAACCCACCGAGACGATGATCCAGACCGCGACCGGCAACAGCAGCAGGCCCACGATTGACAGGAACACGCGCGGCCGTCCCCGAGCGCGCAACCAGAGC
>JAGVLI010000150.1 GCA_020054355.1 Planctomycetales bacterium
ACTAGCCAAAGGGGTCGGTCGCCCGGCGCGGAAGCGCACGGCACATTGCAACTCCGTTCCGCCGCGATGCCGCGCTGGGTCAATACCCGCATGGTTCGGCCATCGCGATAACCGTCGCCAGGCCGCTGACCGAAAACGATCACTCGGGGATGCGCTGGAGACATCAGTAGGCCGGTGGTGGGCGGTGCGTGGGACGATGCGTCGGCGTGGATGAATGCGACGAACGAAAGCTGCCGGTGCGGCGACCACCGCTGATATGCGTGGGTCCGAGGTCCATGTCGGAAACGTAAGTGCCCGGATCGCTGTCCGGCGGTAAGACTTCGAGGATCGTCACGTCGGTGGGCGTGCCTCCGGTGTAGATGAACAATCCTTGTGGACCGGGTTCGTAAGCGATGCTGCCCGATTGCGGGGTATTGCCCACCATGCAGCGCCAGCGGATCTGCGATCCTCGACTGATGCCCGGCGCCGTTACGAAGAAGCCATCGGCCCCCAGACGAACTTGCACATCCGGCAGCGAGCGCGAGGGACCGCTGCCCTGCGGCATGGGCGGTGGTCGCAGCGTGCCGCGGTCTCCCGATGATTGCCGCATCAACATCTTGCCGACCACGGCGGCGATCACCAGCAGCGCAGCCAGGAATATCAGGCAGAAGCACCCGGCGAATTTCCCCGTGCCGCTCGATGAAGACACCGGTATCGGCCTGGCCGGCGTGGGATTGTATGGCTCCGGAATCGGCACATCGATCGGTTCCGGCTCGTCGATTTTCTGTTTGGGTGGTGTTTTGACGGGCGGTTCCACGGCGGGCAGTTTGCCGGCGGCGGCAATGACGCGAAAGCCATTGTCGGCGTTGCGGCTGCCCGGCGTGTTACGATAGCGCGCCGCCGACCGACAATGTTTCGCTTCCTTCAACCAGGAGCCGCCGCGCAGCACGCGCCGGGCCGGATTGCTCCGGTCGGTTCGCTTCTCTTCGGGATCGACCGCCTCCCGGCCTTCATACGGCCCGTACCAATCGCGACACCATTCGTAGACATTGCCGCTGAGGTCGTGCAAGCCCCAGGCGTTCGCTTTCTTTTGTCCCACCGGGCGGGTGCCGTTGCCGGCGTTGGTCTTGAACCACGCGATCTCCGCTGCGTCCTCGTCCCGGTCGCCGTTATGGAAGCGTGTCGTAGTTCCTGCCCGGCAGGCGTATTCCCACTGGGCCTCGGTGGGCAATTCGACCTTGCGTCCCGCTTTCTTGCTCAGCCAGTCCGCGAACGCCTGGGCATCCGCATAAGCGATGAGCGTGACCGGATGATCGTCCGTTTGCGGAAATCCGGGGTTCTTCCAGGTGTAGTCCTTCTTCTGCACCAGCTTGGTCCCGTCCCAGCCGAAGCCGCCGGACTGGCCCTTCTCAGCCTCGGTGCGATAGTTCGTTTCCTTGACGAACCGCTGGTACTGGCCGCGCGTAATCGGGTGTTTCGCCAGATAGAAATCCTGGCTGATGGTGACCTCGCGGGAGTTCTCATCGTCGCCCCGGCCTTGCTCGTTGGCCGGCGAGCCTTGCTGAAACTTGCCTTTCTTGACAAGGACCAGTTCCAGTTGCACGCCGTCGCCAAGGGGAATGGTCAGGGCCTCGTCTTGCGCGGAGGTGACATCCACGATCAGCAGGAAGAACAGCAACGAGTGGCAAAAACGCGGCATGTTCAGCCTCGGTGGCGGAGGAATATCAGGCGGTTGCTGCCTGGGCCAACGGTTGCGCTGGGTAATTCGCCTCTGTACGGAGTTTCTTTAGGCCGATGAGAATTCCGATGTGCGACAACGTCCGCGTCAACGAAGTTTCTTTTCGGTCAAGAGACCGTTGGCCCAGGTCCGGTCCTCGTCTTGTAAAGGCGGCACTGGTTCGAGCCGGTAGTCGATACTGCGTGCATAGCGACCGTTCTCGTAGCATTGGGCGAGCAACGACTGCAAGTCGAGCGCGACATCGGCGTCGGACTGCCGCAGGGGAACCCGAATGGTCGGCAGTGGGGAGCGCAGGGATGCGCGATATACTTCGGCCTGGTCCGTTTGCCCAGCGCGCACCACGCTGATGCGATAGGGACCGCGACAGTCGGCGGGCAACCGCCATTCCGGGGGATACAGAACGTAGTCGCCGTCACGGCAGAGGTCGATTTCCACCAAACTCACACCACCCTCGATCAGATCGCGCTGCTTCCGGCGATAAGCCTTGCGACCGGCCAACCCGATCTTGTTGGCTGGACTCAACATTTCGATTGCGGTAATCACGCGGCGGCCCCGATCATAGATTCGTAGCGAATGCAGAGTTGGCGGATCGTCGGTTAACGGAACGATGACCGGGTCGGCAACTGCTATTCCGGCGGGTGGAGCGCCGCTCTGTTCGGCTGCCGGGCCGATTCCCGGCTCTTGCGACACCCGAATGTCGGGATAGTAGCTCCTCGGTTTTTCTTCGTCCTCGACCTCGACAGCCAGGTATTCCTCCGCCCGTGCCACCAAGTCGTCGGGCAACTTCGCCTGCAGCTGGTCGCGAGCGTAGGTTACCAAACTGGTATGAACATCACCCCAGTGCGCTTCGAGATACGGGTCCATGCCTGGAAAGGGGGATGGCATGCCGTGTCCCTCCTCGGTGAGCAAGTTCGTGCCGAATCGGAGTCGCGTCCTCCGCTACATCATATTCTCATTTGCCCGAGGCGCGAACGAGTGGAAGTTTTTTCTGCGCGGTTCGGCGACTGCGTGAATTCAATTGGCAGGTATTCCATGCAGAGGGTGAACGGTACCAACTCCACCCGAAATGCGGCGGGACTGCTCAGCTGACGGAGTGTTAGTGCTTGTGCCAGGCACTGTTGGCCCGTGGGTCACGATTCCAATCGTGACACCCCACCGCCAGTCACGATTGGAATCGTGACCCACGGGCAAGAAGGCACTGGACTAAACACTAACTCGATCCGCGAACGGCGGTGAGTTGTCGAGACTGGAAAGGAAAGTTCAAGGCTTCCGGGCCGGCCACTTCGACTCTTCCGGCCGGTAGAAGTAGGCATTACCCTTGGTCATACGGCTCAGATCGAGCGGATTCAACTGGACGATCTTCCGCTGCGCGTCGGTCTTGCCGTTGACGTTCTGCTCGAAGATCGTGTAGCGATTGCCGCCCAGCACTTGCGCGACGACGGCCGTGTGGTGTCGCAGCGTCCGCCCGCCTTTGCCGCCGATTTCCGCGTCGCTGAACTGGATCACGTCGCCCGGCAGGATCGTATCCTTGGTGCCGAGCGGCTTGCCCCAGACGTACGCATTCAGCTTCATCGGCGGCTTCGGCGCGGGCAGGAAGTCCAGTCCCACCGCGCCAGCTTTCTGATAGGCAACCACCACCAGCATGGCGCATTCGCCGTTGTCCACCTTCTTGCCGAGATTGGCCCGGCAAAATTCGACGATCTTGCGATTGACCTCGGGCAACGGTTCCGGTTCCGCGCCGGCCGCCAGCGGCATGCTCAGAGTTACAGCCAGGCAAGGCATCAAGCTGGCGCCCAGTGCGAGTTGCTTCAAGAAGGCCTGGACCCGGTTCATTGAACTCCCTCCCGGCGGACGCCGTTCATCGCTGCGTTTTCACTTCGCCCAAAATGACCCGCTCGACGCCGGGCAGCCGGGAGATGGCATGGGCGAAATCGAAGACGTCTTCGCTGCGAGCGGCCGTGCCGGTGATGCGCACCGCGCCGCCCTCGACTTCCGCGCGGATGTTCCAGAAGCGCGGCTCCGTCTGTCGGAGCCGCTCGATGGTCTCCGCCAGGCCGTTTTGCGGCGCGGCTGCGGGAGCAACCGGGGCCGCCGGCGTGGC
>JAGVLI010000276.1 GCA_020054355.1 Planctomycetales bacterium
GGCAGCACCGAGCGGATGCCATCGCGCCGCGTCCTATGACGCTTGAGGCGGAGGAACTTCATCGAACAGGCCGCCCTGGGCCGAGGCGAGGGTCAGCAGCACGGTGCCGCGCTGCAGCTCCAGCATGCGCTGCATCAGGGCTTCCAGCTCGTCCAGCTGCTGCCGGGTCGGGTGAGCGGGGTCGGTCGGCCGGTGCGTTGCTTCGGACATGCTACCACCTCCCAAACAGTGGCCAGTGGCTGGTGGCCGGTGGCCAGTAGTCGGTAGTTAGGGGCAGAGGCCAGTTGTCAGATGTCGGGCCACGAGAAACACCGCGTCAGGCTGGAAGTCAGTTGCTGCTTTTCACTGGTCACCGACCACTGGCCACCGGCCACTGCCGAATGGCCACTGACCACTACTCTGAGGGCGGCGTATTGTAGCAAGGATGTCCGAACGATTTTATGTCAATTGTGGGCTGGAGCTGGGAGCGGCGGCGATCCAGGGCGCTGAAGCTCACCATCTCGCCGTGGTCTGCCGGCTCCGCCCCGGCGACGTGGTCTGCCTGTTCAACGGCGATGGCCGGGAGTACCACGCCGTCATCCTGGAAGCCGGCAAGCGCAGTGTCGAGCTGGACGTGCAGCGGGTGGAAGCGCCGGAACGGGAACTGCCCTTTCACCTGGAAGTCGCGGTGCCGTTGCCCAAAGGGGACCGGGCGCAGTTCCTGGTGGAGAAGTTGACCGAGCTGGGCGTCAAACGGCTGGTCCCGCTGCGCACCGCCCGCAGCGTGGTCCATCCGGGCGAAAGCAAGCTGGAGAAGCTGGAACGCTGGGCGATCGAGGCAAGCAAGCAGTGCGGCCGCAATGTGCTGCTGTCGATCGCCCCGCTGACGGACTGGGCAGTCTACTGTGGAGGAGGTGATTTGCCGGAGCAGCGCTGGCTGGCGCATCCAGGGCGAGCGGGGGGTGTAAGCCCCCTGAGGACAATGCCGGCGGATCGAGTGCTCGCGGTTGGGCCGGAAGGCGGTTTCACGGAGGAGGAGGTGGAGCGGGCGTGCGCCGTGGGATGGCAAAGGATCGGGCTGGGACCGAGGATTCTGCGTGTCGAGACTGCGGCTGTAGCCTTGGCGGCGTGGGCTGGATTGCCGGGCACGCTGTAAGCCGGCTCAAGCGGCGGGTGTCAGTTGACGGTGGCGAGCGAATAATCGGTCGGCCAATTCGAGGAGGTAGCTACGCCCTTTGGGACTGCTTTCGACCAAACCTACCAACCGCTGCGGCAATCGGTCGATGCCAAGGTAAGCCCCCGATACCGCCCCCGCCATGGCCGCCAAAGTGTCCGTGTCTCCTCCCACGAAGATGACATGGCTCACCGTTTCCTCGAAAGACTCTGGAGTCAGGGCGAAGCTGGCGATGGCCGTGGGAACGGATTCAAGAGCTTCGATCCGATTTCCAAGATGGGAGAGATCGTCAGCAGTTCGTACTCTGGCCGCTTCTTCCAGCTTGGTTCGGTAGGCAGCCGACTGGCAAGCTGTAAGCAGATTGGTGAAGAAGGTGTCCCGGTCCAGCGATTGGGAATGGGAGCCAAGGGCGACTGCGAGCGCCAGTAGTTGAGCGCCTTCGATCCCCAGCGGATGAAGATGCGTCGGCAGAGCGGAAAGGCGGGCCTGCTCCCAAAGCCGCGACTGGTCATCCCGAAACAGCAGGCCGACCGGAGCAACCCGCATGGCAGCTCCATTGCCGTAAGAACCGCCGGGAAAATACTGCTCCGCTACCTGCCGGTAATCCCGACCTTCTTCCATTGCTTCGAGTACGGCTCGCGCGCCCCGGCCATACCCCCGCGAGGGCACATAATTTGAAGCGAACGCCGTACATAGGTGCCGCTCGACGATCTCGCCGTGGTCAGCCAGCGTTTCCGCCACGCCTATGGCCATCTGAGTATCGTCCGTGTACCAGATTTCCTCCTGGGGGTAGTCGATCAAGGATGAAACGGTGGGAAAGCGAGCACGGATGCCTTCCGCGCTCTGGGCCTCGAACTTGCCGCCCAAGGCATCGCCGATGGCCAGGCCCAAGAGACATCCTTGGAAGCGATGCCGGAGAACATCATCGCTGAGGGACATGGGAGATTCTCCGGCGGGGAATCGAGATAGTTGCCGCTACCGCTTCGGCAGTTTCTTCAAGGCATCGCGGAATGCGGCCGCTGTTTGGAACCGCTTCCCTGCCTCGCGCTCGACCGACTTCAGCAGGAACTGCGCGATGGCGTCGTCGAGTTCCGGCAGGTGTTCGCGTGGGTCGGTGGCGTCGCGGTTGTAGGCGGACAACTGGAGCTGCACCGACTCGAACGGTCCCCACGGCAGCTGGCCGGTGAAGGTTTCGTAGGCGGTCACGCCCAGCGCGAAGAGGTCGACGCGGTGATCGGTCGGGGCGCGGCGCAGCACTTCCGGAGCCAGGTATTGGGGGGTGCCGGTGCGGTTGCCGGGTTTGCAGAAGTCGGGTCGGTAAGGCACCGAGAGGCCGAAGTCGATCAGCTTGGCCTGCCACTCCGGCGTGACGATGACGTTGCGCGGGCAGATGTCGCGGTGCAGGTATTTCTGCTGGTGCATGTATTCCAGTGCGTCGGCCAGTTGTTGCAGGCAGCGCACGCGCTGGCCGTCCAGCCGGGCCGGTTCGCTTTCGATCAGCGACAGCAGGCCGTCGCCCGCAATCCATTCCATGACCAGGTACGGTTCGTCGGCAGTGGTCAGACCGTGCTCGTAGGCTTCGACGATGTGCGGATGCTGCAAGGCCGCGCTGATGGCCCCTTCCCCCGGCTTGTTCAGGCCCGCGAAGCGCGCCTCGAACTTCTCCGTCTTTTCCCTGTCGAGAATTTTGAGACAGACCTGCTTGCCGAGCTTCTTGTCGAACGCCTTGAACACCTCGGACATCGTGCCCAGGGTGCTCTTGTTCTTGATGACGAAGCGTTCCTTGACGTTGACCCGCGCCGGGCCGCCGGTGAACAGAGATTTGATTTTGGAGAGGACCATGACGATTGTCCGCGGTCGCTTGCCCTTCGTCTTCCGTCCGGGACCGCATCCTTGGTAGAGCCAACGTCCGATAAGGACCGCGTCCGATAATACCATTAGTGTTCGCAATAGTCGATGATGCGCGCCACTTCCGTCCGCAAGTCCTTGCGCGGAATGATGCGGTCGATGAAGCCGTGCTCCAGCAGGAATTCGCTGGTCTGAAAGCCCTCGGGCAATTCGAGCCGCACGGTGTTCCAGATGGTGCGCTTGCCGGCGAAGCCGATCAGTGCGCCCGGTTCGGCCAGGGTCATGTCGCCTTGCAAGGCGAAGCTGGCCGCCACGCCGCCCATCGTCGGATTGGTCAGCACGGAAATGTACAGCCCGCCTGCTTGATCGTAGCGGGCCAGCGCTGCCGAGACCTTCGCCATCTGCATCAGCGACAGGATGCCCTCCTGCATGCGGGCGCCGCCGCCGGAGCCGGAAACGAAGATCAAGGGCAGCTTCAATTCGGTCGCCCGCTCGGTGGCGCGGGTCAGCGCCTCGCCCACCACGGAACCCATGCTGCCGGCCATGAAGGCGAAATCGGTGACGCCGAAAACCACCGGCCGGCCGCGGATGAAGCCCTTCCCCACCACGGCGGCGTCGTTCATGCCGGTCTTGGCTTGCTCCGCCTTGATCCGCTCGTCGTAGGTGATGCGGTCCTTGAAGCCGAGCGGGTCGCGCGGCTTCAGATCGGTGAACCATTCCTCGAAGCTGTCTTCGTCGAGCAGCTGGGCGATGCGGTCCTGCGCCGGCACGTAGAAGTGGTACTCGCATTCCGGGCAGACGTTGTGCCGGCTCTCGGCTTCCTTGCGAAAAATGGTGGCCTTGCACTGCGGACAGCGGATCCACAGTCCTTCGGGAACGCCACGTTTTGCCCGGCCGTTTTGCGTCATGGATCGTAGGTGCTGCAGCGCTCGCCTTCGGCTCGCGGCTAAACAGGGTACTACCGCATATCTCACTTCCGAGCGGGCTGCGGGTCAAGAGCTTTTTCGCTCGTCGATCTGCGCCAGGGCGGCGAAGGGCGTGCCTTCCACGTATTCCAGGAAAGCGCCGCCGCCGGTGGAAACGTGCGTCAGCTTCTCGGCCAGGCCGAACTCTTCCACGGCTTCGGCGGTCTCGCCGCCGCCGACGATGGTAATGCCCTGGGAAGCCGCCAGCGCCTCGGCGATGGCTTTGGTCCCTTGGCTGTACGGCTCGTCCTCGAATTTACCCAGCGGCCCGTTCCAGACCACGGTGGCGGCCTGGGCGATTTCCGCGCGATAGGCCGCGATGGTCTTCGGCCCGATATCGACGCCGGCCCAGCCGTCGGGAATATCGCCCTCGACCACCTTCGCTCCCTGCGGCTGGTCGATCTTCTCCACGATCAGGTGATCGACCGGCAGCACGATCTTCCCCTGCCCGAGGTCGAGCAGTTCCTTGGCCACGTCGAGCTTGTCGGCCTCGCACTTCGAGCCGCCCACCCCCCTGCCCTGCGCCTTCATGAAGGTGTAGCTCATGGCCCCGCCGATCAGGACGCGATCGACGATCGACAGCAGCTTCTTGACGAAGTTGATCTTGTCGGAGACTTTCGCCCCGCCGAGGATGCTGACCACCGGCCGGGGCGGCTTCGAGAGCAACTGGCCGAGAATATCCAGTTCCTTGGCCACCAGCTTGCCCACCACGCGCGGCTTGGCGGCCATCAGCCTGGGTACCGCGAACATGGAGGCATCCTGGCGATGGCAGGTGCCGAAGGCATCGTTGACATAGACGTCCGCGAGTTTCGCCAACTCGGCGGCGAACTTTTCATCGCCCTTTTGCTCCCCAGGGTGGAAGCGGAGATTCTCCAGCAGCAGGATGTCGCCCGGCTGCGTCTGCTCGACTGCGGCCTCGACCTGGGGACCGATGACCTCATCGACCTTGACGACCTTGCGGCCGGGCAGCAGCTCGGCGAGCCGCCTGGCGATCTTGTCCATCTTGAAAGCGGCATCCTTTTTCGGATCGCCCTTGGGCCGGCCGAAGTGACTCATCAAGATGACCTTGGCCCCCGCCTTCAGCAGATGCTCGATGGTCGGCAGCGCGGCCTGGATGCGCCGGTCGTTGCTGATGTTGCCCACTTCGTCCTGGGGCACGTTGAAATCGACGCGCACCAGGACGCGCTGGCCGTGCAGGTTGGTCAGGTCGTTGATGGTTTTTTTCATGACGATATCGTGGTCGTTTAGCCGCGAGCCGGAGGCGAGCGCTGGTCCC
>JAGVLI010000612.1 GCA_020054355.1 Planctomycetales bacterium
CAGTCCCTGAAGATCCGGGCGTCTGCGGCGCAGAATCTCGATGAAACTATCGACCTTCTTGTCATTGAGGTGATTGATCTTGGCGATCAGGTGGGCGGTCTCTTGCAGCGCTTTTTCGGATGAGAAGCCTTTCCCTAGCGGGGCCTGGAACTCGACCTCGGGAACCTGAGCCAAATCGCGGGTGTCCAAGGGGCCGGTTTTCTGGACTCTCGGGGCCACCGGCAGCAGGTCCTTCACTGGGGTGTCCGCGTCAAACTTGAAATTGAAGCGATGCCGCGCTGGAGTTGGGGCTGGTTGTATCGGTGCCGGCAATGGCGGAGGCTGCGGTTCAGTGCCCAGGTGCGACTGCGACACCTTGAGCGAGACCTTGCTGGTGTTGACGTGGACTTTGCGGATGGGAGCCAGGTCTCGTGTATCCACAGGCGTCTTCGTGCCGTCCTTGACCGTGAACTGGAAGGCAAACCAGTAGAGTCCATCCTCGGTCGCGGCAAACGTCGCCTCGCTGTCGCCGGGCTTGTAATCCTGCACGTGTTTCCAGGTTTTTCCGCGATCATCGGTGACGAACAGACTGATTCTCTCGACATCCGCCGCCATACCGGCATTGATCTGCAAGGGCATCGTGAACTTGCGGGCCCGAATCTCATCGACGTCATTGGGACTAGCGACTGTCGCCGGCAGGGGAGGCTGCGGCATCGGTGGGGCTTGTGCGCGGAGGCTGCCCACGACGATGGCAAGCAACATCGCCAAGAGCAACAGTGATCGATTCGGGAAGCCAAAGCACTGCGGCATGATTCTCCTCCTTGAACGATCCGAAGTGATGGGCAGAGGCCACGAGGGATTGTATCTTCGCCCACGATTTTCTCACAAGGCTTCTCACAACTTGGTCCCCGGTTGCCCGAAGTCAGCCCAGGCTCTCGCTCTCCGGACTCGACCTGCAAGCAGCCGTCGGTTATGATCGGTTTTGATAAACAAACTGGGATGATAATGGCTCTTGGAGCTGCCTTCCTGCCGTCGGGAAGGATGCTGGTGTCGATCGGGATACGCGCGGCTCTCTCCGTACGGAGTGCTGAAATGGTCCAGCGGAGTTGTTTCGCCGCCTTTGCATTACTTGCTGGATCGGTCGCTGCCGCTTCTGGGCCTGCGCAGCCCAAGTACGCCGACATTGGCATCGTGGACACGGTAGTGCCATGGGAATACCGCTGTTTGCTCTTCACGCCGGATGACCGGCACCTCATCGCGGGCGACCAGCATGGCGGCCTGCACTTCTGGGAGGTGCGGACCGGCAAATGCGTGAAGACGTTGTGGCTGCCTCGCGGCTGGCCGCAACCGACCTTCAACGGCGCCATCTCTCCCGACGGTCGGCGGCTGGCGGTCGCCTGCGGCTGGTTGATTTGCGTTCTCGACCTTGCCACTGATCGGGTCGTCGCTCAGATGAAAGCTCCCATGCCTGGGGACTTCGCCTACTCGCCGGACGGCAAGACCCTCGCGGCCATCGTCGGCGGTCATCTGCTGAAACTGTGGGACGCCGATACTGGCGCATGCCGGCGGACGATTCAGCGGGTGAGCGGACGCGCCTTTCGAGGGCTGGCCTGGTCGCCGGACGGAAAGTCGCTCGCAACCACCGAGGAAGACGGACCGTTACGGCGTTGGGACGTGGCGACGGGCAAGCAACATGAGGTCGCGCGCGACAGCGGATTCAGCCGCCGGCTGCTCTGGCGCGGCGACGGTCAAGCGCTCGCCTTGTACGATCACGTCAGATGGCGCGTCGTCGATCTGACTGGCAAGGAACTGGCCAAGGGCGCGGACGGCCAACAGATTGCCGCCGTCCGTTTCGACCCGGACGGCCGGCTGACGATCCTGAACAATCGGGGCGAGCCGGAGGAGTTGGAGCTGCTGGAAGGGGTCAACAGGCGAAAGGCCAGGCCGAGTCCCGGGCACCCACTCGTGGGCGGCCAGGCTGCGCTTTCGGCAAGCGGCGACCTGTGCGCCAGCCATGACAAGGCTGGGGCGGTGATTGTCCGCTCGCTGCTCGACGGCAAGGAGCGGATCCGGACGCCGTTGCGTCGCGAGGAAGCAACCAAGGTCGGGTGGTCCGCGGACGGCAAAGCGCTTTTGTGGACCGCTTCGCGAACGGGGCCATCTCCCAAGCCGCCGCCCCCGACCGAGCGGAAGTTCCATCTGGCAGAGCTGCGGCTGGACAAAGCGCCCGCTGACGCCAAACGAACCACAGCCAAACTCAAGGACGCGCATCGGGAAATCACGCGCGATACCGGCTACAGCTACGACCTCATCCGCCTCAAAGAGCGCAAGACCATCTCACTCCAACCCAGCTTCACCGCCGATGACTTCTACGTCAGAAGCGTTACTCTGCTGGCCGACGAACGTGCCGCGGTCAACTCGGATTGGGGGTTGGCCCTGCACGATACCATCACCGGCAAGGAACTGTTCAACTACAGTCCCGGGGCCGACGGTGCCGAACTGGCGCCGTCGCCGGATGGCCGGTCCTTCGCCACCAGCGGCACGACGATCGGCGTCTACTCGCTGACCTGCCGGCTGGTCTCCCTCCATGTGGTCGGCGATCGCTGGGTAGTTTGGTCCGCAGCCGGCCACTATGCAGCAGCTTGGGACGGCGACCTGCCGGTCGGCCGGTTCGTCGATCGCGGTCCCGGCGAACTGTCCGAGTTCGTGCCACTGAATCGTTTCAAGGACCACCACCGCCCGGAAGTCGTTCACCGCTTGCTGGCGGGAGGCGGCGTGGAGAAGGCACCCCCGCCGGAAATATTGCGGGAATGAGCCGGCCAGTACGACCGGACTTGTTTCGTATGCGCGACTGGGCGGCGAACAAGTTCCTTTCCGGCATGGGGCCTTCCTCCAAGATTGCGATCCAATCCTGCCGCGCGCTTTGATCAGCCAACCAGGAAGCGGCACCAACGGTTGGCTGTTGCGAAGGGGCCATGTCAGGCCATATCACGACGGCAGCGACAACGGGGACTCTCTGGACGGCAGGGCGGCCTCCGGTTACCTTGAGCATGGCCGGTCTGCATTGGTGGTCCGTATCCGAGCGAGAAGTCGGCCATGATTGTACGTTCGCCGATGCGGTTCTGCGCCACGGCCCTCGCTACGGCAATGGGCTTCGGAACCCGCGCCCTCTCGTTGGCGACAGGAGACGAGAAGCCTCGGCCGGGCAACCAACAGGTCCGCACGGACCTTCACGGCGACCCGCTGCCGCCGGG
>JAGVLI010000598.1 GCA_020054355.1 Planctomycetales bacterium
CGGGCCATACCAGGGCAAGCTGCCGGCCAAGTCCGTCACGATTCAGGGCAAGCCTATCGGCTGGAACCGGCTGGGCGGCTACTTCGACGCGGTCGATAAAAGCCCGAAGACTCGGCCAAGATCACCTTATGGGACATGCAGACCGGGATGGCCTTGCACTCGTTTTCCATGGGAGACGCGCGATTCCGGGTCCGTCTATTCGTTTCTTGAAGGAGGGATCGATCCTCGCTGCCTTTGACGGCTTCTCTGAACACCAAAAGGCCTTCTCGAAGACTATTTTCTGGGATGTGAGCGCGACGCCCAAAGAAGTCGCTGCGTTCCCCGGTTAGACCCTCCTATCTCCCGATGGCAAGTGGTTGGTGGTCCTGGGCGACGGCGGAATTCGGTTATGGATTTGCGGGGACACTCAGATGATCATTCGAGGAGAAACGGCCCAACCTCGGGTTCGTCAAGTCGAAGCCAACACTTGAGCCAGATGCAAGGTCTTCACCGGATTCGCCAGACGGCGCAGACAGCCGGCGATGTTCATCAGGCAGCCGGCGTCGGTGGTTACCAGGGTATCGGCCCCCGTCTGACTGATGAATTTGGCCTTGTCCTGGACCATCGCTCCGGAAATCCCCGGAAAGCGCACGGCGAAGGAACCGCCGAAGCCGCAGCACTCGTCGCGACGTTCCAGCGGCAGGTATTCCAGTCCACGGACCTTCTGCAACAGGCGCTCGGCCTCGGTGAACAGTCCCAGGCCGCGCAGGTGGCAGGCCATGTGGTACGTCACCTTGCCTTCGTAGCGAGCGCCCACGTCCTCGATTTTCAGGACATTGACCAGATAGTCGGACAGTTCGTGGGTGCGTGCCGCCAGTGCCTGGGCCTGGGCGTGCCCGGCGGGATCGTCGTGGAAGAGTTCCGGATATTCGAGCTTCATCATCGCCGCGCAGGAACCCGACGGCGTGACCACGGTCGGACTGTCGGCGAAGGTCTGGATGGTGTGCCGGGCCAGGTCGCGGGCGTGCGCCTGATAGCCGCTGTTGAAATGGGGCTGACCACAGCAAGTCTGGCTCTGGGGGAAATCGACCTCGACTCCCAGCCGGCGCAAGAGCCGCACGGTGGCAATGCCCACGTCCGGAAACAGGGCATCGCCCAGGCAGGTAATCATCAGCGAGACGCGCGGCATGGCTCGGACTCGTCGGGTGGGTTCACAGCAACCGCCGGCTTTCTTCTTCCAGGCCGGCTGTCAGGAATTGTATGACCCGCCCCGCCATGTGATCGAAGTAGTCCCAGGAATGACCGCCGGCTTTCGTCTGCAAGTCGAACTGATGCGGCACGCCCAGCGCATTGAGCTTTTCGTGCAGCCGATCGTTGCCCCGGTACCAGCGGACGTCTTGCGGGTCGATGCAGAAGAAGATGTGCGGCGGCTGGCGGGCCGGATGAATGTGCAATATGGCGGTGTCCTGCCGGCATTGCTCCCGGCTGTCGTACAGCCGGTCGAGGCCCAGCCCCAGATCGAAGGCTTCGTAGCAATCCAGCGCGGAACTGACACCCGCCACGACCTGAAAGGTGCGCGGGTGCTTGAACGCCAACCGCAGCGCCCCCTGGCCGCCCATCGAGATGCCGAACAGGCCGATGAACCGCGCTGGCAGGTTCCAGCGCTCCTGAAAGTAAGGGACGACGTTGTTCAGGATGTGGGCTTCCGCCGTCAACGCGGGGTCGAATTCCTCGCACACGCGATCAGTCCACCAGGACAACTTGCCGTGCGGGCAGACGCAGGCCAGGTTGCCTTGTTCCAGCAGGCGGGTGTAGGTCGGGCTGGCTTTCAAAGTCTCCAGGCCTGCGCCATGCAGGTAGAGCAGACCGAAGCGCGGCTTGGGTGGATCGAAGACGTCGGCAGGCTTGCCGGCAATCTGGACGGTGGACCACATAGGGTTCCTCGTGGGGCGAGCGGCGGCCTCCGGGCGAGCGGCGGGCGTAAGCCCGCTGTTGGCACAGCCAATCGCTGCATCGTCCAACAGCGGGCTTACGCCCGCCGCTCGCCGGAAAAGGGGCTGACGCTCGCCGAATCAGGCTTTCAGCATCCCCACCTTGCGGGCATAGGGAAACAACCCGCCGGCTTCGATGATCGGCGTGACCTCGCCCAGCGGCTGGAGCTGCCAGTCTTCTTTCGTGGTCAAATTGTGCATCACGCTGCGGCTCAGGTCGATGCGCAGGTCGTCGCCGGTGCAGACCTTGTCGCACAGCCGTTCGGAGGATTCGATTGGCACCAGGTAGCCGCCGTTGACGGAGTTGCGATAGAAGATGCGGGCGTAGAACTCGGCGACCACGGCCAGGATGCCCGCTGCCGCCAAGGCAATGGGGGCGTGTTCGCGTGAGGAACCGCAACCAAAATTCTTGCCGCCAATGACGATCTGGTAGTCCGAAAGGAATTCGTCCTTCGTGTGGAAGGGGACGTGCCCCTTCGGCAGCCCCGATTGCCCCGGCGGCACGCTGGACAGCGCGTACTTGCCGAACTGCTTGTATTCCTCCGGAATGGAGGGATTCAGCGTCAGATACTGGGCGGGAATGATCTGATCGGTATCGATGTTGTCGCCGAGGACGTAGGCTTTGCCGGTGATGATCTGTTGCATGATGGATTCCAGGATCGTGAATCAAACTTGATGCGGATCGATGCCCAGGGATCGCAACTTCGCTTCGAGTTGTTCGACACGTTTGCGTTCCTGCTCGGCGCGCTGGCGTTCCTGCTCGGCGCGTTGGCGTTCCTGCTCGGCGCGCTGACTCTCCTGGTCGGCAAGCTCTTGGCCGGTCGGAATGATTTGTCCCTGGTCGTCGCACCAGCGCAGCCAGCGGGCGTGATAACCCTCGAATTCGCCTTCCCAGAGCACCAGCCCCAGACCGATCCGAGCAAACCGGGCTTCTGGCAGCGGTTCGTAAGTTCCTGCCCGGCTGGCAAAGCAACGTAGGATGCCGTGATGCAGGCGATCCAGGGGATCGAAAATGACGTAGTAGGACACGCCCAGCAGGGCATACTGGTGCAGCTTGAAGTCTTCCTCGCGACCGCGCCGGTCGGAAACCAATTCGATCGCCACATCGGGCGGTTTCAGTCGCTCCCAGATGAAGTAAGAACGGTTCTTGCGGAGGGCGAGGTCGCCGCCCGTCGGGATGTCGAGCGCCAGCATGACATCGGGCGACAGCGAGTTCGACTGGCCATAGAACAAGCCGACGTTGGCGAACGCCTGAAAGGTGCGTCCCGGCCCTGGCCCAGTCCAGCCACTGTAGAGCGGTTCGGTCAGTAAACGCTGCTGCTTCTCGGCGAAGATACTGTCCACGGGCAAGCCGTCCTCGATGACAATTTCATCCAGGTTGGGAAGGACTTCGGGGGGGGCCACCGCCGGCACGCCGTTCTGCACCGGTGATGGTGGAGCGGACGGTGCGGCGGGCGGCACGACGGTTTCGATCGGCGAACTCATTGTCCGGCTCCTGGCAGTTGCTGCCGAATCCACTGGCGAAACGAACGCACCAAGGTATTGTCGTCCGTCTGGCCCCAGCGTTGCAAGACGTTGAGGATGTCGGTGGGGGCCGGGAACGGGAAGTAGCGGCTGCGCTCGACCGCGACGTATTCGCCGTTGGCGGTCAGATTCAGGAAACGGACGCTTTCGCCGTCGAAGCACCAGATTTCCGGCACGCCGAGGGCCGCGTGCAGAGGTATCCGCCACTGCGAAGACCGGTCGAAGTCGATTTCCAGCGCCAGGTCGGGCGGCGGGTCCAGAACCAAGTCGATGTCGTGCTTCCCCCGGACGCTGGCTTCGTGGGCAATGTAGAATGAGGCATCAGGTGCGACAGCGATCTGCAAATCCTCCCGCTCCCAGGCCATGCCGCCGCAGCTGCGAATCGGCAGCAACAGTTCTTCGGTCAAGGTCCACACGCAGCGAGTCAGCATACGGCTGAGACGCGCATGGTGGTGTGAAGCAGTTTTCAGCTCCAGGTTCCAGCCGTCGTAGGCGACATGAAAACGCCGTTCGCCCAGGGCCTGGGTAATCTGCCGGTACGCGGCCCAGTCGATCTGGAGCATCACGAACCGCTGGCTAGGCGGGATACGCAACCGATACTCGGCAGGCGATACGCTGGTCTGCATGGGTCGCTCCGGACTACAGCGCGTCGCGCGGATCGCTGATGACACCCGTCAGCGCGCTCGCCGCCACGGTCAGCGGGCTGGCCAGGTAGACGCGGGCTTCCTTGTGGCCCATGCGGCCGGGAAAGTTGCGGTTGGTCGTGCTGATGCAGCTGATCGGCGTGTTCAGCCGGCCGAAGGTGTCGCTCGGCCCGCCCAGGCAGGCGGCGCAGGAAGGCTCGCCGATCTTCGCGCCGGCCTTCAGGAAGATGTCTTCCAGCGTCTGGCCGTTCAGCTTTTCGCTCTTCAGGCCGGCGGCGATCTCGCTGGTGGCGGGCACCACGAAGGTATCGATCTTGACTTCCTTGCCCTTGAAGATTTTCGCCGCCGCCCGAAGTCGGTCATCTTGCCGCCGGTGCAGCTGCCGATGTAGGCGCGGTCCAGCTTGGTGCCCTTGATCTGACTGACGTAGGCCCGGTTGTCGGGGCTATGCGGCTGGGCGATCACCGGCTCCAGTTTGCTCACGTCGTAGACCTTCTCGAAGCAGTAGGTAGCGCCCGGATCGCTGTAAACGGGCGTGAAGGGTTTCTTGTCCTTGTTGCGGGCATTGACGTAATCGAGCGTCACTTGGTCGGGCGCGATCACGCCGTTCTTGCCGCCGGCCTCGATCACCATGTTGCACAACGTCATGCGCTCCTCGATGTTGAGCGCATAGACGCCGTCGCCGTCGAATTCCATCGCCTTGTAAGTCGCGCCGTCGCAGCCGATGTCGCCGATGACCGCGAGGATCAGGTCTTTCGCCATCAGGTACGGCGGCAGCTCGCCGTGGAAGATGAAGCGCATGGTGGGCGGCACCTTCAGCCAGGTCTTGCCGGTGCCCAGGGTGAAGCCAGCGTCGGTGTTGCCGACGCCGGTGGCGAACTCGCCGAAGGCCCCCGCCGTGCAGGTGTGGC
This sequence comes from Planctomycetales bacterium, assembly GCA_020054355.1. Classification (GTDB taxonomy): domain Bacteria; phylum Planctomycetota; class Planctomycetia; order Gemmatales; family Gemmataceae; genus JAGVLI01. The sequence continues at coordinate 5,050 of JAGVLI010000598.1, forward strand.
TGTCGGTGCCGAGCAGCACCTCGCCGGGCCGGGTATGCCCCTCTTCCGGCAGCGCGATATGGCAGACGCCCTTGTACTGGTCGGTGCCCACGTCGTAGTAGTACTTCAGCTGCTGCTCGGCCACGAACTCGCGGAGCACGCGCACGTTGCGGTTGGCCATCGGGTCGGCCGTGAAGATGTAGTGGTCGGGGATGATGACCACCTTCTCGCGGTCCCAGACCTTGGCATTCTTGCCGCCAAAGTGGGCCTTGAAGATGCCGATGGTGCCCGGCCCGCAAACATCGTGCGTCATCAGGACATCGACGTCGATCCAGACGTTCTCGGCGGGCAAGACATGGTCCCGGCCCGCATGCTTGGCCAGGATTTTTTCGGTCAGGGTCATCGGCTTCATGGAGAGGCTCCACCAGGTCACGAGGCGCTAGCGATTCTGCTATTATAGCCGAGTCGCCGGGAATGTCAGTGATGCAGTGAGCGATGGCAGCAGCCGAGCCGCCGCTTCGTGAATGCGGCAGAGCAGCAAGCAAGGACGCAGCCCATGAGTACAGGAGACCTGCCGGAAGCCGTCTATCATGGGACAGACGACGCATCTGCCAATAGCATCCGACGCGATGGGCTTAACGCGGTAAAATGGAGGGCGGCGGCTGGCATGGCCGGCGTTGACGAAAAGGGGTTTTCCGTGACGCGAGATCGAGGCGTTGCGGAACTTTGGGCCAGCTTCCGGGCGGCGCAGCGCGGCGGTTCCGCCAACGGCATAGTCCTGGAAGCAAGCGCTGGCTCGCTGCCCCTGAACCAAGGGCAGCCCGGCGCTTGGGCCGACCCCGACGAGTATTTCATTCGACCGGAAGATTTTCCCCAGGTGGGGCCGGGTGTTTTCTTCTGAGAGGAGTGGCTCATGGGCTTCCTCAACCTGACGGTCTACAACCATTCGTCGGGGCTAGCGTTCGATCCTGACAAGGTAATCGAGCGGGTCAAAGAATCGTTTCCGGAAGCGGAGTTGATACCTGGAGACCAAAGCCAAGCTGAAGTGCAACGAGCGGAAGCTTTCCTGGCGGACAAACTCCAGTCCGAGCCTCTAGGAGGACCGGCCAGCAAGATTGTGGCCTCACTGAAACGGAAGGCTGATGTGAACGGACCGAGCTATGCTTTTCGTTTGCCTATCCACCCAGGGCCAGCAATCGATGGTCTTGCTCGCATTGTGGGAGTGCAGTTTCTTTTTCCCGAACCATTGCTTCCCGAAGTTCGTGATCGGCTTGTGCAATTCCTCACTTCGCTCGGCGTCGGCCGCCTCGAAGAAGCAGAACCAGGCACTATGGACGTCAAGGTAGTAGCCGATTTCCCAGGTCCGTGCAGCTGGAGCCGAAACGCCCCAGGAGCGGCCTGGAAGGCGGCAGTGATCGGCCCTAACGGTTGGACTGCGGAGACGCCATGAGTCAGCTTCCCACCGTCCGTCTCCTGACGCTCGGCTGCAAGGTTAACCAGTACGAGACGCAATACCTCAAGGAGACCCTGGAGCTGAACAGCTGGCGCGAGGCCGGCGATGCCGAGCCTCCGCAAGGTCGCACAGCGCTGCCGGTCCCGCCATAATGGTCTTTTCGCGAACTTTACCAACCAGCCGCAACCATCTATGATAGCGCCGGATCGCACGCGAACGGCAGTGCCGGCCGGAGGCAACCATTCATGAGCAACTTGAACCTGTTGGTGCCACAGCCCGTAAAGGCGTTCATCGACGCCGAGGTGGCGGCCGGCCGCTATCGCAATCCCAGCGACTTCATTTGCGCGCTGGTGCGCGAGGCGAAAAAGAAAAAGGCGCGGGAGCGCGTCGAAGTGCTGCTCCAGGAAGCCATCGACAGCGGTGAGCCTGTCGAAGCGACACCGTCATTCTGGAAAAAGCTGCAAGGTCGCGCGAACCGCGCCACCCAGCGGACGAAACAGCCGTGAGAAAGCGTGTGCTCGTACTGCCCGCGGCCGAGCGCGATCTGGAGCAGTACGCGAGCTATTTTGCGCGGCAACGCCGTCCGCTGGCCAAGCGCTTCTTGACCGCTGCGAAGCAGACGTTTCGCCACTTGCTGCGCATGCCGTATCTCGGCGGTTTGTGGGAAACCGATCACTCGCTCTTCGCCGAGTTGAGGGTTTGGCCAGTCCAGGGTTTTGAGAACCATCTGATCTTTTATCGCCCAACCAGTCAGGGAATCGAGGTCTATCGCGTGCTGCACGGATCGCGCGACCTCGAAACCATCTTCGGATCGCCTGGTGATTCGGCATGACCACCCCCACCGTCCGTCTCCTGACGCTCGGCTGCAAGGTCAACCAGTACGAGACGCAGTACCTCAAGGAGACCCTGGAGCTGAACGGCTGGCGCGAGGCCGGCGACGCGGAGATTCCGCAACTCTGCGTCGTCAACAGTTGCACCGTCACGCACGAGGGCGATGCCAAGACCCGGCAGCTGGTGCGGCGGTTGCATACCGCGCATCCGCAAGCGGCCATTGTCGTCATGGGCTGCTATGCCACCCGCGATCCGGAGGCGGTCGGCCGGCTGCCCGGCGTCACGCGAGTGGTCACGGATAAACAAAAGCTGCTCGAAGACTTCCGCGACTTCGGCGTCACGCGCTTGCCCGCCGGCATCCGCCGCTTCGACGGCCATCAGCGGGCCTTTATTAAAGTCCAGGACGGCTGCCTGCTCAATTGCACCTTCTGCATCATTCCGAAAGTGCGGCCAGTCGTGCGCAGCCGGCCCATCGCGGAGATCACCGACGAAGTGGCAAAACTGGTCGAAGGCGGCTGCCCGGAGGTCGTGCTGACCGGCATCCACCTGGGCCATTACGGCATCGACCTCAGCCGGGGCAAGCCGAAAGCGGACTGGTCGCGGCTCTGGCACCTGATCTCGGCGCTCGACCGGCTGCCCGGCGACTTTCGCATCCGGCTGAGCAGTCTCGAAGCCGCCGAGGTGCGGGGCGAGTTCGTGGCGGCCCTGGCCGAGTCTCGACGGGCCTGTCCGCATCTGCACCTGTGCTTGCAGAGCGGCTCCGATCGCATCCTGGGACTGATGAAGCGCCGCTATCGCGCGGTCGGCTTCCTCGAACGCTGCAAACGCTTGCGCGACGCCCTGGACAAACCCGCCTTCACGACCGACGTCATCGTCGGCTTTCCCGGCGAGACCGAAGCCGACTTTGAAGCGACCTGCCGGCTGGTCGAGGAAGTCGGCTTCTCGAAAATTCATATCTTTTCGTACAGTCCGCGGCGCGGCACCCCGGCGGCGGACTTGCCCGATCGGGTCCATCCCGCCGGCGTGGCCGAGCGGCGCGAACGCTTGCAAGAACTGGA
>JAGVLI010000954.1 GCA_020054355.1 Planctomycetales bacterium
AGAGCGGAGGCGGCGCGGCAGTCTCGGGGATGCTGGAAGTCCCGCTCTGCGCTGGCTGAAACGGGGCGGCTGGACCTGGAGCGGGGACTTCATTGCCCGTCAGGAGTTTGACGACCGAGGGATCGACTTGATCGGCCGGCGGTTGGGCGGATTCCCGCCCGTTACCGCAGCCGCAGTCATGGTCGGACTCTGGACCCTCTTCAACGTCGATCGACCATAATTCGTAACCGTGCCCATCGGGCGAAGCGCCGTCATTGCCGATGAAGTAGAGCTTGCTGCCCACCACCGTGAACTGGAATGAGCGAGAGCTTGCATTGCCGGTACGCAAGGTTCCAAGCTCGACGGCCCCGCCGGGCGTGCCGTCTGTTTTCCACAGGACAATGGCGTTGCCGTCAGGAGAACTTGTCGAAAAATACAAGGTGCCATTAACGTCAAGGAGTTCTTCGATGACGCCGAATCGGGTGCCCGCTGGTTCGATCACGACCGTGCCTTCGGGCGTGCCGTCGCTCTTCCAGAGTCGTTGCCCTTCGACCCGGTAGAAGTCTTCAGTCACGAAATAAAGCGTCCCGTTCACATCAGTCATTAATTGTGGCCCGAACTTGCGCCAATCGTTGCCGGACTCGGTGTCCTTCACCAGAATGGTGCCTTCGGGCGTGCCGTCGCTCTTCCACAACTCGCGGCCATGCACGCCATCGTCCGCCGTGAAGAAGAGCGTGCCGTTCACATTGGTCAAAAAGATGGGGTGACTGCCCTTCTCATGGAGACTCTCGCGATCATCATCAATGTCAATGTCTTTGACCAGCACCGTGCCGGCCGCGGTGCCGTCGGTCTTCCATAGTTCCTCGCCCAGGTCGGGTGTGGTCGCTGTAAAAAAGAGTATGCCGTTGACGGACGTGAATTGATGAGGATTGGAACTGTAGGTATAAGTCTCCGTCGTCGGCGCGATGTCTTTCACGAGTACCGTGCCGACCGCAGTGCCGTCGGTCATCCACAGTTCGTTGCCGTGAAGACCATCATAAGCGGAAAAGAAAACTTTCCCCTGGTGGTCAGTCAAGTACCGAGGCTGCGACGAGTTCGGGTTGCCCGAGTAAGTAGTACCCGAATAGATGTCCTTGACGAGCACGGTGCCGGCGGCAGTGCCATTGCTCTTCCAAAGCTCCGAACCGCGCAATTCATCGCTAGCGACGAAAAAGAGTTTGCCGTCTGCCTGTATTCCTGACTGGCTGTACAACTCTTTCAGTACTCGCGTTCCTGCCGCTGTTCCGTCACTTGTCCACAGTCCTTGGAAACTACCTTGGTTGGAGGCTGAAAAGTACAAACGACCGCATACATTCACCAGATCGGGAAGTGCGCCGCCAGCTCCATCCAAGGTGAACTGTTTGACCTTCACGGTGCCGGCCGCCGTACCATCGCTCTTCCACAAGTCGGACGTAGGCCCATCACTGGCCACGAAGTAAATGTTTCCATTTAGCCCGACCAAACCCTGCGGATAACTGCCAGCCGCTCCTGGAAATATATCCGCCACCAGCGTCGGCGTGCCGCTCATGACCGTGCGGTCTTCCAAGGCTTCGACTTGCGGACGGCAGTGGCTACAAACCGGAGAAGGTCGGCCGACGCGGACGTGCGGGCGATACCTGTGCAACCACTTTTTGACCCAGTGGGCGAGATACATAATCTGGTTCCTTGGACGGAGAGCCTGTATCCGCAGTCAGCTGATTCGCGGGTGCGGTGAATCGACACGATCGTCCGGTTGCTGTTCGGTGTTTCGGAATTTGTATTGTCCCCGATGGAGCGGCCGTTCGGCAAGGATAAAATGGAGCGGATCGGCTGCGTCCCGCGACACCTTCAGGAGCGACCTTCATGCACTCGCCCGTGGAACCGCCGTCTGGCCCGGCGCCGCAAGCCGTCCCGCCGGAGCTGCGCGAGGTGCGCTTCGAGCATACCGCCAACTTCCCGGCCATCCTGGAACAGCTGGGCGTCTCCCTGCTGGCGACCACCTACCAGGCCGGCAAGCTGGGGGTGTTCAGCGCCCACCACGGCAAGCTGGTCATGGCTTTTCATAACTTCGAGCGGGCGATGGGCCTGGCGCTGAAGCCGGGGCGGATTGCCGTGGGCGCGCACTCGCAGGTCTGGTTCCTGCGCAGCTATCCCGACGTCGCGCCGCGCTTGCCGCCGGCGGGCCAGCACGACGCCTGCTACCTGGCGCGCTCGGCCCAGTTCACCGGCGACATCCACATTCACGACCTGGCCTGGTGCGGCGAGGAGCTGTGGATCGTCAATTCGCTCTTCTCGTGCCTCTGCACCCTGCACGAGCACCATAGCTTCGTGCCGCGCTGGCGGCCGAAGTTCATTTCCGCGCTGGCCGCCGAGGACCGTTGCCATCTGAACGGCCTGGCCGTCGTCAACGGGCAGCCGAAGTACGTCAGCTTCATGGCCGAGAGCGACACCAAGGGCGGCTGGCGGCCCACGAAAGCGACTTCCGGCTGCATCGCGGAGGTGCCAAGCGGCGAGGTGGTGGCGCGCGGCTTCGCCATGCCGCATTCCCCACGATTTCACCGGGGCAGGCTGTTCGTGCTGAATTCCGGACACGCGCAGCTGTCCACCGTCGAGTTGGCGACGGGGAAGGTAGAAGTCATTGCCGAGCTGGGCGGCTACACGCGCGGCCTCGGCCTATGGGGCGACCTGGCCTTTGTCGGCCTGTCGAAGATTCGCGAGACTTCGACCTTCGGCGGGCTGCCCATCGACGCGCAGCGCGCGAGCCTGAAGTGCGGGATTGCCGTGGTGAATGTCGCGACCGGCGAAAAACTGGCCCGCTTCGAGTTCCACAGCGGGGTGGAGGAAATCTACGACGTGCAGGTGCTGCCGTTGCGCTTTCCGGTCTTTTCGGGACCGTACCCGCATCGCGACGGCGGCGAACCGATCTGGACGGTGCCGCAATCGTAATGAGTCCGCGGCGCACATGCCGGCGTACGAGAGCCTGCGGGCAACCAGGTGTTCACCAACTGTTGCCGAAAGCGATCCGGAATAGCGCGGGAATCAGCTATCGGCACAGATGGGGAAGACGGCCCAGGGATCGGGAACCGCATTCGGACATGACTTCCAAACGACCGCCCCTTTTTTGCCGTTGCAGACAGCTCTGGGTTCGGATCGTCACGTTCGAGCCTGGCAATCATGCGTTCGCGGCGGCCGCTCAGTCGGGCGAAACACCGACTCAAACGGGCGGCGGATTGCGTTCCGCGAAACCGCGCTGGTGCCAGTAGGGGTAAGCCAGCGGCGTTGCACTGGCGGCGTCCAGGCGGGCGATCTGTTCGGGTGAGAGGCTCCAGTCCACCGCGCCCAGGTTTTGCCGAAGTTGCTCTTCATTGCGTGCGCCGATAATCACGGTGGCGACGGACGGCCGTTGCAGCAGCCAGTTGAGCGCCACTTGCGGCACGGTCTTGCCCGTGGCCTGGGCGACCACATCGAGGGCATCCACCACCCGGTAGACATACTCATCCTGGACCTGCGGGCCGATGTCCGTCACCAGCTTGCTTTGCAGTCGGCTGGTTTCCGGCAGCGGCTGGCCGCGGCGCACCTTGCCCGTCAGTCGGCCCCAGCCGAGCGGACTCCAGACCGCGCAGCCCACCTGCTGGTCGATGGCCAGCGGCATCAATTCCCATTCGTAATCGCGGCCGATCAGCGAATAGTACGCCTGATGGGCCACGTAGCGGGCCAGGCCGTACTTCTCCGAAATCGCCAGCGACTTCATCAAATGCCAGCCCGAGAAGTTCGAGCAGCCGATGTAGCGGACCTTGCCCGCCCGCACCAGGTCGTCGAGCGCGCGCAGGACTTCCTCGATGGGCGTCTGGGCATCGAAACCGTGCAGCTGATACAGATCGATATAGTCGGTGCCCAGGCGCTGTAGGCTGGCGTCCACGGCCCGCAGCAGATGAAAGCGCGACGAGCCGACGTCATTCGGCCCCGGCCCGGAGCGAAACGTGCCCTTCGTGGAGATCAGTACCTGTTCGCGGCGTCCCTTGATGGCCTGCCCGAGAATCTCTTCGGCCAGGCCGTTGGAATAGATGTCGGCCGAGTCGAACATGGTCAGCCCGGCTTCCAGGCAAATATCGACCAGGCGCGTGGCCTCGGCGACGTCGCTGGCGCCCCAGGCCTTGAAGAACTCGTTGCCGCCGCCGAAGGTGCCGGTGCCCAGGGTCAGGACGGGCACTTTGAAACCGGACCCGCCGAGCAATCGGTATTCCATGATCGTCGTCTCCAACACCTCGCCCTGCCCAGCTTTGCCGGGGATCGAAGGGCCGAGCAAGCATGCCGAGCCATTTTCTAGGGTCTCGGCCGGCGACGGCAAGACTGCAAGCGGCGCGGCGTGCAAAGCCGCAAGCGGCGTTCACTGTTGCGGTGAATTGGAAGCCTGTGCCGAGCGCCAACCGACCGAGCCTGCCGGGGTTGCCTGTCCAGCAGAACCCGCATCCTGGTTCCCTTCAATTGGGCCATGCGCAGCCGATTGCGTGGCGTGCGGCGATTTCGGGGGTCAGACTGAAGTGTATCTTCGTTGCTCCAGCGAGGAATTCAGCCATGACTTGCGGACGCTTGCCGATTTTAATGCTTCTGTCGGTACAATTCGTCCTGGGGTTCGTCGGCGGCTTGCGCGCCGAGGACGCCTATTACCTGCAGATGTTCGGCTCGCAGCGGATTCCGAACGATCCCAACCACGCCCATACCTTCGCTACCTTCGTCAAAGCCAGCAGCGGGGCCGATCGGGCGGGCTGCGCCCTGGAGTCCCAGACGATCAGCTGGTTGCCGGCCACGGGCGTCGTGCGCACGCTCGCCCTTCGTCCCGAATGCGGGCGGAATTTCGAGTTGCACGAGACCCTGTGCTGGGCGCTCGAAGACGACCAGCGCGTCTCCGTCTGGGGACCGTACCGGATCGAGGGCGAGCTTTATTACCGGGCCGTCAACCGGCTCGCGGAGTTGCAGAGCGGCCAGGTGCGCTACAAGGCCAACGATACGGGCCACCGCAGCGACAAGGTCAGCAACTGCATCCACGCGGTCAGTTCCATCACCGAAGGGCCGCGCGTGCGCGTCGGCAGTCCGGGGTGGGGCGAGACGGCCAGCTTCATCGTGCTCGGCAAGCTGCGGCCGTGGATCGTCGATGGCGACCAGGTTCATCCCTGGGTCGGCACCGCGTTGGGGCTGGATGACTGCTCGATTATTTACCGCGATCCGGGGCAGCGGCCTTACAGCCGACGGCTGTTTGGGTCGGTCTTCCGGCTGTTCGGCGGCGAGCGCGAATTGGAGGCGACCTACGGGCGGCCGGTTCGCGAGTGAGGCGTGCTAAACCGCAAGCGGCGCGGACTGCAAAGCCGCAAGCGGCCATTACTTCTGGGGCGGGAGGATGGCGGTGTCGAGCCAGTAGCGCTGAATGACTTGCAGCAGGGCGACGAAGCGGTTGAAGTCTTGGGGCTTCTGGAAGTAAGTATTCGCGCCCAGGGCGTAGGATTCGTGGACGTCTTCCATGCGGTTCGACGTGGAGAGGACGACCACCGGCACCATGCTCAGCGACGGGGCGCTGCGGACGCGCTGCAGGACTTCCCGGCCGTTGACGCGGGGCAGGTTCAGGTCGAGCAGGATCAGGTCGGGTCGACGCCAGTCCGTGCTGTGGGCGTATTGCCCGTGGCGGAGCAGGTATTCCACCGCTTCCTGGCCGTCGCGGACGACGATCAGGTGGATCGGCAGCGCGCCGTCCCGCAAGGCCCGGCGGGTGATCTGGATGTCCGCCGGGTTGTCTTCCACCAGCAAGATCGCGTGCGAGTCTTTCATCGGCGCCCAGACCATTCCGTGAGGGTCGGCACTTCGGCACCCAGGGCCGCCAGCCAGGGAGCGCTGGCGTGGATCCCGAGCAAGCGCCACAACTGTTCCGCGAAGGCGGCTGCCACCAGGGGAGCCGTCGGGGCGTCCATCCGGTCGGGATCGAGGCCCAGGCCGTCCGGCGACAGACCCGCG
>JAGVLI010000087.1 GCA_020054355.1 Planctomycetales bacterium
CAGTGTGCGCCGCTTGCGGTTTAGCACATGTTACTTTTCTTGCTTCTCCGCCTTTTCCGCCTTCTTCGTGTCGTTCTCCAGGAACCAGCGGTCGTCGAGCTTGCGCAGGTAAACCCGTTCCTTGAGGTCCTTCAGCTTGGCGGAAGCGGACTTGTCGGTCGATTCCCATTCGCCTTCGCTGGCGAATCGCTGCAAGCGCTTGACCGTTTCCGGTTCGTCGATCAGCTTCTTGGTCGCTTCCTTGACCAGCGCCGCGAAGTCGCCGCGATGCACGATCTTCACGCGCTCATCGACGTAGTCCGGATCGCTCAGGTGGGCGAGCACGTAGTCCACCCGCTTTTCCTTCACCGCTTTCAGGATGGATTTCAGCGTGTCCTGGGGCGATTGCTGGGAATAGCCGTTCGAGTTGTATTGCAGCTCATAGCGCGGATTCAGCTTCGGACCTTGAGCGAGGGCCGAGAGGGCACAGACCAGACTGACGAGGCAAACGACGGCGGCACGCATGAGCGGTACTCCCTTTTTCAACATCGCGGACGGAGTCCTTCCAGAGTCACGGATCGCGGCTCATTATAGACTAAAGAGCGGCCCAGACTCCAGCGGTCAATAGTCCGCGACCGAGCCGTCCTTCAGCTTGGCACCCGGCCATTTGTAGGTCTGCGGTTTCTTCGCCGCTTCCTCCAGCAGCTTTTCGTTGACCTCGACGCCCAGGCCGGGTCCTGGCGGCAGGCCAATGTAGCCGTCCTTGTCGTACTGGTAGGCCATCTGGGTGATGCCCTTGAGGTTGAAGCCGTGGTTCTCCGGATAGAACTCGTGAATGAGCAGCAAGGGCACCGAGGCCGCGACGTGCAGGCTCGCGGCGATACCGAGGAAGTTCGCGGTGCAGTGCGGTGCGATCGGCACCTGGTAGGCTTCCGCTAGCGTGGCGATCTTCTTCATGGAAGTGATGCCCCCGGTATGGCAGCAGTCGGGCTGCAAGATGTCGATGCAGCGTTCGTGCAGGTAGGGGATCATCTCCCAGATGGTCCGGTCGCGCTCGCCGGTGGCCAGCGGAATGTCGATCGCCTGTTTCAAGCGCTTGAAGACTTCGATGTTGCCCGGCACCGCGACTTCCTCGATGAACAGGACTTCATAAGGACGCAGCATGCCCGCCAGCTGGATGAGCGTCGCGGGCGGCAAGGCGCAGTGCGCGTCGAACATCACCGCGCCGTCCGGCCCGACTTTCTCGCGCGCCGCCTTGATGGCATTCACCATCCGCTCGATGTCCGCCGGGCTGCTCGAATGCTCGTAGATGCCATGCGACGGCACCTTGACCGCTTTCGGCGTGTGGTAGACGCGGATGCGGTCGCGGCACGGCCCGCCCAGCAAGCGATAGACCGGGGTGCCCCACAGCTTGCCGGCAATGTCCCACAGGGCGATGTCAATGCCGGCCAGGGTATGCACCATGAACGGCCCGCCGCGAATGTCGCGATGCGCGCGGTAGATCTTCTGCCAGATGTGCTCGATCCGCGTCGGGTTCTCGCCGTCGAGAAATTCGAACAGCACTTCGACCAGCGTCTTGGCGACGCGCGGATCGACGCCCTTGATCTCGCCCCAGCCGACAATGCCCTGGTTGGTTTCGATGCGCAGGAACACCACCGGACTGACCTGGATGGCTCGCAGTCCGGTGATGCGAATCGACGAAGCCTTGTCGGCGACTTGCGCGGCGGGGTTTTTCTCCTGGCCGACGGCATCGTTCAGGAAAGCACTGCCCGCAGCCAGCGCCGCGGCCGTGCTCAGGTATTCTCGGCGATCCATGTTGCGCTCCTTCGAGAAGGTGGGAATCAACGGCGCGAAGTCAGGTAGGCCAGCAGGTCGCGCAGCTCCTGATCGGTCAGCAAGTCGGGCAGCCCGGTCGGCATGATCGAGGTCGGCACCGGCTGGCTCTCGGCAATGTCCGGCGTCTTCAGCTTGAACAAGTCGCCCTTGGGATCGACATAGGTGTATTCGTCCAGGTGGGTCCGCAGCAACATGCCCGTGTAGGTCTTGCCGCTCTGCGTGGCAATGGCCCAGACCTGATAATGCGGGGCAATCGAGTTGTTCGGCTGGAAGATCGATTCCACGATCCGACGGCGCTCCATCTGGCCGATAGTGCTGAGGTCGGGTCCGATGTCCTGCCCCCGGCCTTCGACACGATGGCAGCGCGAGCAAGCGGCCAGCTTGGCATGAAAGAACACCCGCCGCCCGGCGGCAGGATCGGCTGGCCCTTGAAGGCGCGCCAGCCAGCCGTCCAAGTCATCGGACTTGGGACGCTCCTTCACGAACGGCTTGCCTAAGACTCGCGCCACGAGGTCCGCGCTGTGCGGTTGACGCTCCGCCAGCTTCTCCAACTGTTCGCGCTGGGCGGGACTGAGCTTCGCTTGAATCAGCGTCCGCAATGCCTCGTCGCGCAGACTTGGCTCCTCTTCCTGGGTCAGCTTGAGCAACTCATCGAGCAAGTCGCTGGACCGCTCGGCCAGCCCGACGACCGCCTCGGCACGCAATGCCGCAGGCAAGCTGCGATTCCGGGACACATCGAGCAAGACCTTCGTCCGCTGTGCGGCGGGATGCTCGTTCAGCGTCCGCACCGCTTCCACCTGCAAGACGGGTTCCTTCTGTTCGAGCAGGCCCGTCAGCAATTCCAGCGTCAGCTTCTTATGCGTGGGCGGCACCATCTGCAATGCCATGATGCGCAAGGCTGGCGAGCTTTTTTCGTCGCCGAGACGGGTGATGAAAGAGTCCGCCAGCCGGCCTTCGCTGGCATCCTGGTTGTCGAGCCGGGCCAGTGCGGCGGAATAGGCGAAGAACATGCGCACATTCAAATTGCGGTCCTGCAACCTCGCAACGATCTGAGGACGGAACTTCTCCAGCTTGTCATCCGCGATCCACTTGATGGCCAGAAAGCGGACATCCTCGGCGGCATCGGCCAGAAATTCGGGCAGCAGTCGCGTGGCTTCGGGACGGCCGCTGGCACGATGGGCCAGAAGCAGCCCGACGCGCTGCATCGGTTCCGTCAGCGTGCGCAGGTCCACATCGGCGAGCAATGCGGGATGTCGGGCCAACTGCTCCACGGCGGTGGTGCGCAGGAACGGGTCTGGATCGGATGACAGCTTCAACAACTGGGGCGTCGCGGCTTTGTCGCGCAGCGTGCCGATTGCTTCCCGACGGACTTCCGCTGGTTGTTTTGCCTCCAGAAACCGGCTCACATCGTCGCCGCGTGCGACCAATGCCCGCACCGCCAGACTGCGCAGGCCAGGAAGTTCCTCCTTCTCGGCGACGGCGCGAAGATCGAGTTGCCGGTCATCGCTGTCGATCAGTGCGGTTAACGCAGCGGCGCGGACGCGCACTTCCTGCTTCGTCAACTGCTCCCGCAGGAACGCCCGGCCATCCTTGGTCGCGGCCAGTTGCTTGGCGGCCTGTTCGCGTAGCGGCCGATGAGCGCTCGCCACGGCACGGCGCGGTTCCTGCGGTCGTTCGCGCTTGCCGGCGTCACGCAGCTTGACATGCCAAATTGCTCCCCGGTTGTGGAGGTTGTAGTCGCTCAGCACCCAGTCGCTGATGAACAGTGAGCCATCGGGCGCCACCGCGATCCCGACTGGCCGAAAGTCCTTGCCGCCCTGAATGAAGGCTCTGCGCTCCGAGGTGAACGAGGAACCCTGCTGCTTCGGTACATAGCGCTCGATGCGGTGGTCGGCCCAGGATGCGACCAGCAAGTCGCCGAGGTATTCGGCTGGCAGGCCATCGGATTCGTAACTGATGATCTCGCACGGCGCTTCCCCGGTGCCCGCCATCATCGGCAGTGTGCCGGGTAACTGGCCATTCCAGGCTTGAAAGGGATGCCGACCACTGCGCCCGTAGCGGAACTGGTAGCCGTAGTCGCCGCCTTCGACGACATGCAGCAACCGGCAGGGCGGCATCGCATCCGGATCGTTGTCCACGGCGAACAGTCGGCCAAAGATATCGCGGCAGGTGCCGAAGGGGTTCCAGAAACCAGTTGCCACCCGACGCAGCTTCCTGCCGTCCGCGGTACACCAGAAAAGGTTGCCGCCTTCGCCTTCGCCGCTGAGCGCGGAACCATCGGCCGCGAGCAGCTTGTAGCTGGCTCCGAGGTTCTCGCCCAGGCCGAAGTAGAGGTTGCCCTTGGAATCGAAAGTCAGCCCGGAAAGACCGTTGTGCGGATAGTTGCCCTTGGTTTCCAGGAAGACGATGCGCTGCTGCTCGTCGGACTTGCCGTCGCCATCGGTGTCGCGGAGGCGGAGGATTTCATTGCGTGTCGCCAGGTAAACCGAACCGTCGGGATGGACCGCAATGTCCATCGTCGAAGTGGTGCCCTCGAAGTAGGTCGTGAAGCGGTCCGCCTTGCCGTCCCCGTCCGTATCTTCGAGCAGGCGCACGCGGTCGAACTTCGGCCCCTGGTAGTTGCCCGGCCGGAAGTGCGTATGGCTTTCGATGACCAGCAATCGGCCCTTGTTGTCGAAGTCGATGCCGATCGGGTGGACGATGTCCGGCGAAACCGCGAAGCGCTCGACGATCAGCCGGGCATCCGGGCTGTGCGGCACCTCCGCGCGAACCTTTTCCTGAGCTTCGCCTCGTAGTGACGTGAGCAGGGCCAGCAACAACAGCAATCCGGCAAGGGAGAATCGTGGTGTGCGCTTCATCGAGTGGGTCTCGGCTTCATCCAGGTGCAGTGCAGGCATATCGCGGTTGTCGCACCTTGTCCCCCGAAAATCAAGGCGATACATCAACAACAGGAGAAGGGACCGTCTCGGACCACGCTTTCGTGAACCACCAACCATCGCTGCCGTACCTGTGGATGCTCTGCGGCAGCCTGGCGTTCGCCGCGATGGCCGCGCTCACCCATGCGCTGCGGGCCACCTGCGACTGGCAGATCATCGCCCTGGTCCGCGCCTTCCTGGCCTGGCTGATCGCGGTGCTCCTGGCCAAGGCCGCCGGCGCGGAGCTGGTCGTCTGGCGTCCCGCGACCATGTGGACGCGCAGCATCGCCGGCAGCATTAGCATGGTCTGCTCCTTCTATGCGTTCACGCACCTGCGCATCTCCGACGTGATGACCTTGACGAATACCTTTCCGATCTGGGTAGCGCTGCTGTCCTGGCCGCTGCTGGGCCAGGTGCCCGGCCTGGCCGTCTGGCTGTCGGTGGTCAGCGGCGTGGCGGGCGTCGCCCTGATCCAGCAGCCCCACTTTCAGGAGGGCAACCTGGCGGCAGCCATTGCCCTGCTGGCCTCCTTTGCCACTGCCGTGGCCATGATCGGCCTGCATCGGCTGACGGCCATCGACATGCGCGCCGTGGTTGCCCACTTCTCCGGCGTGGCAGTGTTCTTCTGCCTGGCATCGTTCGCGGTATTCGACCACGACTTCTCCGTGGCGGAGAATTTTAGCCGGCACAATCTCGGGCTGCTGCTGGCCGTCGGCCTGACGGCAACGGTCGGCCAGCTGTTTCTGACCAAGGCGTTCGCTTCGGGACCGCCGGCGAAGGTATCGGTGGTCGGCTTGACGCAGATCGTCTTTGCCATGCTCATCGACGCGGTCTTCTGGCAGCACACCTTCGAGCCAATCACCCTGTTCGGCATGGTGCTGGTGATCGCGCCCACGGCCTGGCTGCTGAGCCGGCCGGGCCATACCGCGCCCGAAGCCGTCATCGTCGCGCCGCTGCCGTTCGAGGGGAATCAGGAATGACATCGTGACCAGCCTGTGCGAAAACTGCTCCTGGATGCGGGAAGTGAAAACAGCGAAAGGCTCGCGCTTCCTGCTCTGCCGGTTGTCCCAGCAGCAGCCGGGCTTCGCGAAGTATCCGCCGCAGCCGGTCGGTAAATGCCTGGGCTTCCGCGACGAATCAGCGATAGAAGACAGCGATCAGCCATTGCCATCGAAGGAGCAGGACGATGAACTCTGAGCAGCATGTGACCGCCGCGCCGCTGTCCGTGGGGTCCGCCTCAGTCCGGCCAGGGGATGAGCCATTGGTCGATCAGTTGATGTGCCGGGTGCAAACCCTGGAAGAGGAAAAGCGCCGCTGGAAGTTCATCGGCGTCATCTGCCTGGCGCTGCTCCTGCTGCTGCTCGTGGGCGGCACCGCCGTCATGGGCCTCGCCGCCATGTCCAGCTTGGGCATTGGCCGCATGCAGCAGGAACGCCTTCGGGCGCTCGAGCAGGCCGAGATGGAGATCCGCCTGGCCGAACAGCAGCGCGCGCTGGCGGAACAGCAGCGCCAGGAAGCCGAGCGCATCATCCAGGAGGCGGAGCGCCAGCGCGCGAAGCAAAAGGACGAGTAATCGCCGCACAAGCTTCTTTCAACGAAGTGAACGCGACGCTTGCGGCTTCGCAAGAACAGGCCGAAATCGTGTAGAATAGCAGTGATCGCTTCGAGTGAACGGAGCAAAACCATGCCGTTACGCGACCACTTCCATGCGCCCCTGCCTCTTCGTCGGCAATGGAGCGGTTTTCACAGCGCCTGGGCGAACGCCATCACCGGGGCATTGAACCGGGTGCTGCCCCCGCGCTTCCACGCGGGACCGCATATCCAGCTTGGCGCTCGCGTCGAAATCGATGTTGCCATGTTGGAGGATCCCAGCAATCTCGAACGCTGGGAAGGCGGTGTCGCGACGATTGCCTGGGCTCCTCCCAAGCCGCCGCAGACTTTTCAGGTGGACTTCACCAATCTCGACGTTTTCGAGATCCGGGTCGTCTACGTGGAAGGCGGAGTGCAGTTGGTATCGGCCATTGAATTGCTCAGTCCGGCCAACAAGGATCGCGCCGGCCATCGCCGCGCGGTCGCCGCCAAGTGCGCGGCTTATTTGCAAGAGAATGTATCGGTCGTCATCGTCGATGTGGTCACGGAACGTCAGGCAAATCTCCACGCGGACATCATGCGCTTGCTCGAATTGAATGCCGATTCCGTCTGGGAATCGCCGACGCAGTTGTATGCCGTCGCTTATCGAACGGTCGGACAGGACGAAACCGCGCGACTCGAACTCTGGCCGGAGGTCCTGAGGCTTGGCGAGAAGTTGCCGACAATGCCGCTCTGGCTGGGGACCGACGTTTCGATGGCGCTGGACCTGGAGCAATCCTACCAGGCCACTTGTGAAACCCTCCGGATCAATGGCGTCTAATCTCACCACCCCTCGGCCACGATCTCGATGCCGCACAGCACCGGCACGCTGTTCGGCGCGCAAGCCGACGGCGTCAGGCTCACTTTCAGCTCCTGCGTCACCCGGATGCCGCGAAACTCCTTGACGATGGCCCGCCGCTGGACGCCCGCTTCCCGGCTGACATCGAACTCGCTCAGCACCGGCCGGCCTTGCAGGGCCACATCGAAGACGCGCTCGCCCGCCGGCAGTCCGTCCGGTTCGACAAAGTGCAAGCGGACCGTGTAGCGGCGCGGCGCCGCCAGTGCATCGCCCAAGGTGACGACGGCCGAGGTCAAACCCTTGACTCCCGACGCGCCGACCCAGGTCCGCTCGCCGTGTTCGAGCCACGAGGCATGCCGGCGAAAGACTTCCGGATTGCCCGGCACGGTCGTGACGGGCAGACGATAGGACGCGCC
>JAGVLI010001058.1 GCA_020054355.1 Planctomycetales bacterium
AGCGGCGGAAACACCGGAGTAGGCGGCGGCAGGCGGTCCTGGGCGCGGCTGAAGTGCCAGCCGTTCGAGAGCAAAGCAGCCGCCAGGACGACGGTAAGCCAGCGTGCCATCGAGGATTCTCCGCGCGAAGGGGCGGTGTACGAAAGGCTGCGGCTTATACGAAGTGGCGGGCGGAGATACAAGACCGGACCAAATTCTCGGTCATCGCTTGGGACTGCTTTTTGATTCGCGACGCTTCGGAGAAGCGTTGACGTCTAACGCTTCTACGAAGCGTCGCGAACCGGCGGACTGCCGCGTTCGTTCGCGAATGTGCTAAATATCCAGTTCCTCCGCCACCGCCAGCGCCGCTGAATCCATGATGAAGCGGTAGCGGTGCGCCGGGTCCTTGCCCAGCAGCTCGACGAACGCCTGGTCCGCTTCCAGGTTCGATTCGATGTTGACCTTCAGCAGCGTCCGGGTTTTCGGGTCGAGCGTGGTGTCGGCCAGCGTCTTGGGCGGCATCTCGCCCAGCCCCTTGAAGCGGGTGATGTCCGGCTTGGCATTGCTCTTGAGCGACGCCAGGATTTCTTCCTTGTGGGCGTCGTCGCGCGCCCAGTAGGTCTCCTTGCCCACGTCGATGCGGTAGAGCGGCGGCTGCGCGATGTAGACGTGGCCCTTGCGGATCAGTTCCGTCATGTGGCGGAAGAAGAAGGCCAAGAGCAGCGTGGAGATGTGATGGCCGTCGGCGTCCGCGTCCATCAGCAAGATGATCTTGCCGTAGCGCAGGCCGCCCAGGTCGAGCTTTTCGCCCACGCCCGCGCCGATGGCCGAGACCAGGGCGGTCAGCTCGGCATTGGTCATCACCTTGTTCAGGGCCATGCCCTCGGCATTGAGGATCTTGCCGCGCAAGGGCAGCACCGCCTGGTTCTTGTTGTTGCGGCCTTGCTTGGCGCTGCCGCCGGCGGAATCGCCCTCGACGACGAACAGTTCCGATTCGTCGAGGTCGGTCGATTTGCAGTCGGCCAGCTTGCCGGGCAGGTTCAGCCGGCGCTGCGTGACCGACTTGCGCTTGATCTCGCTGGCCGCTTCGCGTGACGCCAGCCGCGCTTTCGCCGCCAGCACGATCCGGCCGACGATCTGGTCCGCCGCCGTCTTGTTGTTGTTCAGCCAGCCTTCCAGGGCCGGCCGGACGAAGTTGTCCACGGTCGCGGTCATTTCCTGGTTGTTGAGCTTTTCCTTGGTCTGCCCCTGGAACATCGGTTCGCGCAGGAAGACCGACAGCACGCCGACGATGCCTTCGCGAATGTCCTCTGCGGCAATCTCCAACCCCTTGACCTTGACCTCGTGGGTGGCCATGTAGTTGCGGATGGCCTTGGCGATGCCGGTCTTGAAGCCCGCTTCGTGCGTGCCGCCCGCCGACGTGCGAATGCCGTTGACGTAGGAGCGGATCACTTCATCCGTGGCTTCGGTCCACTGCAAGGCGACTTCCAGCTTCTCGCCGTTGGCGCGGACCACCGTGAAAGGCACTTCGTTGACCACCGGCTTCTGGGCATCGGCGACCAGCTTGGCCAGGAACTCCGGAATGCCGCCCGGATGGCTCAGCTCGAAGGTTTCCTTGGTGATGTCGTTCTTGAAGGTGATCTTCAGCCCGCTGTGGATGTAGGACATGTCCTCCAGATGGGCCTTGATCAGATGCGGATCGAACTGCGTGGTCTTGAAGATGTCCGGGTCCGGCTCGAAGTAGATGGACGTGCCGTGGCCGCGAAACGCGCCGAGCTTCTCCAGGCCGCCGACGGCCTTGCCGCGCTTGAAGGTCATTTCCCATTCGTAGCCGTCGCGGCGAATGGTGGCGATCAGCTTGCGCGACAGCGCGTTGACCACCGACGAACCGACGCCGTGCAAGCCGCCGGAATGGAAATAGGCTTCGTTGTCGCCGAACTTGCCACCGGCGTGCAGCGTGGTCAGCACCAGTTCGACGCCGGATTTCTTGAACTTGGGATGCGGATCGACGGGAATGCCCCGGCCATTGTCCACGATGGTGACGGCATCGCCAGACTTGTGCAGCGTGACCGTGATCGCGTCGGCATGACCGTTCAGGTATTCATCGACCGAGTTATCGACGATTTCCCAGACCAGGTGATGCAGGCCCTTGCGGTCCACATCGCCGATATACATCGCCGGCCGTTTGCGGACCGGCTCCAGACCTTCCAGGACCGTCAGTGAATCGGCAGTCGTGTATTTGGCGGCGGCGCTCATGCAACTAGCTCTCTCGGCTCCGAAAATCAGGCAAACACATCGTTGACGGCGATCCGCCAGCCGGGCACGGCCGGCTCGGCGTCGGCGGTATCTCCCTTGCGAAAGACCATCGGCTGCGCTGGCGCTGCGGCGCGATACAGCGTCACGGTTTCCGCCAGCGGATCGACGTCCCAGACGGCCAGCGTGCCGGCGGCGAAGTAATCCTCGCGCTTGGCGGCATACTCAGTGTCTGCCCCCAAACCGTAGTCATTCTCACTGCGCACCTCGGCGGCGAAGGTCGGCGGGCCTTCGATGAAGCGCATCAAGTTGGCTGGCAACGGGCCGTCGTAGTACGAGGCATCGGGCGAAAATGACTCTCGGCCGGACGGCAGTTCCGGAACGGCGTAACCCAGATTGTCCGTGTAGGCGTGTCCCCGGCCTCTTTGCTTGGTGTAGACTCGCAGGCTCACGTAAATGTTGCCCGCAGTCTCGCTGGGGCGGACGCCAGTTGCCATATATGGGACGATCCTTCCCCCGATCAGCTCGGCCTTGCCCTCCGTGCGATACAGGTCGTCCAAGGTTGCGCGAGCCTGTCCGATAGTTGCCATCATGCACCCTCCTCACCGGCGTGAAGCTCTACAGCGTCCCGCCGTTGGGCCAGTATTTCCAGTGCGTGTTCGGCGGCTCGGTCGGCTTGTAGAAGGCCGGGTCGCCGCCGACCAGCATCCGCGAGAGCATGCGGAAGGTGTTGCTGGCGCTGGGCAGCACGCCCTTGGCCAGGTCGGGATGGTGCCATTCGTCCAGGACCAGCACTTCCGGCAGATCGGCCGGCACCCGCTGCCGCAGCTCGTCCTCGGTGGCCAGCAGGAAGTCACGATACTTCGGCGTCAGGGCACGCAGCAATTCGGCGACCCTGATGCGGGGCGGCTGCTGCAACGCGATGCCCTTGGCCATCAGGTTGCCGGGGCTGAGATCGAGCGAGGCGACGTGCCCCCGGATGCGCAGGCTCTTGGCGCCGTCGCGGACGAACTGGCCGTCGTCGGTGAAGGTCGGCCCGTCGGGACCGTCAAAGGTCATGCCGATGAAATCCTGATCGGCGACGCCTGGCGGCCGGTCGAGGCAATTGCCGAAGCGATACAGGCAATTGACGATGCCGTTGTGCCCGCCGATGTGCGCGTGAAAGCCGAGATGCTCGATGATGAGCGCCCAGCGGGTTTCGTCCCGGTAGGCGTACAGGCGCACGTCGGCGAGGGCGACGTAGCCGTTGTCGAGCATCGGAAACGTGTACGCCTTGGCGCAGTCGTCCAGCTGCCGCTGGATGTCCGCGACCCGGTAGTTACCCTGGCCCATGAGGTCCCTCTTGGTCAATGAAAGTGTCCGATCGCCCGCCCGGCTGGTCTGTTCCTGCCACTTCCCGATGCTATCGAATACCACCCGCCCGCTACAGTTTCAACAAAAGACGCAGCTTTACTTCGACTTCCTGCCAGACGATAGGCGACAATCCTCCCAGCAAGCGAACCAGGTCCGAGTGGTGGATCGTCGCCAGCTTGTGGAGTCGGAGGATGGATGCCGTCTTCAGGTTGGTGCCCTTGCAGCTTGGCTGGCTCGGATCGAGCAGAATATCGGTCGGCAAAAGACTCGTGGGAACGACAGAGGTAATGTAGCCGACCAGGACCTCGGGCACGGGACCGACCGGTCCCGTCAGCAACAGGACCGGGCGAACCTTGGCGCCAACGGTTCCTCCAAACGGGAACGAGGCCAGGTAGATTTCACCGGGGTTCATGTCACCGGCTTTCCGTCGTTCAGGGTGTAGATGTCCTCGCGCGGATCGCTCCAATCGGCTGCCCAGGCTTGCGCCACTGCTTGCGACCAGTTCGCCGAAGCCTCGGATTCTTCGTTGTCAGCCGGCACTTCCAGAATGATCTTCACCAGCCCCGGCCGCACCTCGGCAGGCACCGCCAGCGACAGCTGATGTTGCTCATTTACCAAGCCGACCAATTCAATGGTCTTCATCGATTCCAGCCTTTCACGAGCCGAGCCAAGGATGTATCGCACCGTCTATTGTTCGTAGCGCTTCTTGAGGATCGTGCCGTTCACCGCGTCGATGATGTAGTGCGGGCCGCCGCCTGCCATCAATGGTTTGGTGAGTTCGTAATCGACGTGCCAGCCGTCCTCGTCCAATACGACGATGATTCGGTATCCCGACAAGTCCCGATAGGCTAGCTCCGCATCGGCCTGGGCGATCTGCAAAGCCTGATGGCAGGAGACACGCGGTCGATCTGTTGGTCGGGCAGTCTCGATGGCAGCCATTCTCGCCTGCTCCTTCCCTTCGTTCAAGGTGGGTATCCAGGGCCTCCGGCAAGACCGCCTCGACGGCTGGCGGGTCCAGTGCAGTAATCTCCATCGTCCGCACGAATCAACCAAGGCACCCCTGTCAGCGTCGCGGAAAGCTGATCGGTCGGACTCGGTCCTGGTTCCCATCCTTCCGCGGTTGGGTTCGGATGCGTGTGGAACGT
Organism: Planctomycetales bacterium; assembly: GCA_020054355.1. Taxonomy (GTDB): domain Bacteria; phylum Planctomycetota; class Planctomycetia; order Gemmatales; family Gemmataceae; genus JAGVLI01. The sequence continues at coordinate 4,731 of JAGVLI010001058.1, forward strand.
TCCCACGATGACCGAACCTGCCAGCAGCGGGGGATTGCCGAGATACAAATTCGCCCGTTGTCCAGTGGGCGCGATTTCAATGGACAGTCGTCCATTCGCGCTATCCAAATAAATCCAGCCGCCTTCTTCATGCCGTTGCAGCGGATCGCCGGGCAACGAATCCACCCATGCTTGAGCCAGCGCTGCTTGCACTAGCCGATCAGCAAGCAGTTCGGCCACCGTGGGTGCCCAGGTGGGCGGGTTGCCCGGCGTCATTTCCAATCCTCATTCTGCTCTCGTCTTTCTCACGGATGAAGCAGACATCCAGGCCGCTCACTGTTCGTAGCGCTTCTGGAGGATCGTGCCGTTCACCGCGTCGATGATGTAATGCGGGCCGCCGCCGTGCAAGCGCGGATTCTTCAACTCATAATCGACGTGCCAGCCATCGTCTTCCAGGCTCAGCTGGATGCGGTATCCCGACAAATCTCGGTACGCTTGCTCCGCATCGGCCTGGGCAATCCGCAGCGCTTGGTGGCAGGTCATTCTTCGCATCCTCAATCGAACAACCCCTTCGGCTCGCCGTTCTTCTCGGCCTTGCTGGGTTTCGCTTCTCCCTTGCCTTCGATTTCGTCCCAGTTGACCAGCTCGATGGCCGGCGGCACGATCCGCACGAAGCTGGTGCGCTTGACGGCTTCGATGCCCTTGCCGCCGCGCGCGGTCAGTTCCCGGCTGCCGTAGAACTCCATCTGCTTGCCGCCGCTGGTCTCGACGCTCAGGGCGTCGTTCTGATTGCGGATCGCCGCGCCGCCCAGGCAGGTGTCGCCCTCGTCCAGCTTGATGCCGAGCACGCCCTTGCCGACCCCGGACAGGATATTGATTTCCTCCAGCGGGAAGTGAATCACATGGCCGTCGGCCGATGCCAGGAACAAGCTCTTGTGGTCGCGCGGCACCAGCGCCAGCACCACCTTGTCGCCCTCGTTCAGGCGGACGTACTGCCGGCCCACCTTGGTCGAAGCCTTGCGGAAGGGCGCGAGCGGGATACGCAGCGTCTGCCCCTGCGCCGTGGCCACCAGCAAGTACGGCGGCGATGGCTCGCCGTTCTTCGCTTCCTGCTCGGGCGGCGTGAAGCGCTCGTCGGTGGTGACGGTCGCAATGATCTTCACCTGGTCGGCCAGGCGGAAGAACTTGGCGATCGGCTCGCCGTAACCCGAACTGGCCGGCACCTCGTTGATGCGCAACGTGTAGGCGGTGCCGTCGTCGGCCAAGAAGATGACGTGGTCGTGCGTGTTGCCGGGCACCACGGCCATCACCTCGTCGCCTTCGCGCACGCGCGTGCCTTCGACCGACGCCAGCCGGCCGACCCGCTTGATCCAGCCGTCGCGGGTCAGCACGACGTTGGTGTTCTCGCGGACGATGTAGGCTTCCTCGTCGAATTCCGGGGCGTCCTCGCCGGAAGCCATGCGGGTGCGCCGGCGGTCGGCGAACTTCTCGGCCAGCTCGCCGAGTTCTTCCTTGATGACGCCCCACAGCTTCTTTTCCGAGCGCAGGATGACCTCGATCTTCTCGGCGGCGGCCTTCTTGTCCTTCAGCTCGTCGATGATCTTCTTGATTTCCAGCTGGGCGATCTTGTAGAGCTGCACTTCGAGGATGGCTTCCGCCTGGATTTCGTCGAGCTTGAAAGTCTTGATGAGCTTGGCGGCGGCGTCGGGCTTACCGTCGCTCTCGCGGATCAGCTTGATCGCCTTGTCCAGGGCGTCGAAGATGATGCGGAAGCCTTCCAGGATGTGGATGCGCTTCCGCAGTTGCTCCAGCTCGAACTCGAAGCGCTTCCGCACCGTGGCCAGCCGGAAATCGAGGAAGTAGCGCAGCATGGCCTTGAGGCCCAGGCGCTCCGGTCCCGGCGACTTGCCATCGGCGCGGGGCACCAGGCAGGTCAGGTTGTAGGAGAAAGTCTCCTGCAGCTGCGTGTGCTTGTAGAGGTAAGCCATCACCACGTTCGGATCGGACCCCGACTTCATTTCCAGCGCGATCCGCATGCCTTCCTTGGCGTTCGATTCGTTGGTGAGGTTCAGCAGCTGGGGCAGCTTGCGGCTGGAAATGATTTCGCCGATGACCTCTTCCAGGTTGCCCTTGTTGACGCCGTAAGGAATCGAGGTGACGACAATCTGTTCCTTGCGGCCAACCTCCTCGACCTTCCACTCGCCCTGGACCTTGATGCTGCCGGTGCCTTCCTCGTAAATCTTGCGCACGGTGGCGCGGTCGCTGATGACCTTGCCGCCCAGCGGGAAGTCCGGTCCCTTGATCCTGTCGAGCAGCTGGGCGGTCGTGGCTTCCGGGTTGTCGATCAGGTGGACGCACGCCTTGATGACTTCACCGAGATTGTGCGGCGGAATGTTGGTGGCCATGCCGACGGCGATGCCGGAGCTGCCGTTGACCAGCAGGTGGGGCAGCTGGGCGGGCAGGACGACCGGCTCTTCGCGCGAGCCGTCGTAGGTCGGGCGCATGGCCACGGTCTGCTGCCGTAGCTCGGACATCAGGAACGCCGCCAGGCCGGTCAGCTTGGCTTCGGTGTAGCGCATGTCCGCAGGGTTGTCGCCGTCCACCGAGCCGAAGTTGCCCTGGCCGAAGACCAGCGGTTCGCGCATCACGAACGACTGCGACAGCCGGACCAGCGCCTCGTAGATGGCGGAGTCGCCGTGCGGATGGTAGTTGCCCATCACGTCGCCGACGATCTTGGCGCACTTGCGCGGCTTGCTGTCCGCGTAGAGGTGCAGGTCGTGGTACATCGTGTAGAGGATGCGCCGCTGCACCGGCTTCAGGCCGTCGCGCACGTCCGGCAAGGCGCGCGATTGGATGACCGAAAGGGCGTAGATCAAGTAACGGTCGCGCGTTTCCGTCGTAATGGAAACGGGCAGAATGTTCTCCGCCATGCAGGTGCGGTCTCCGGCTGATTGCGATAGTCGTCAAACTTCCTCAAGAATTGTACCAATTCGCGCGGAATCGTACCCAGGTCAGTTGGGCTGGCGGAACGTGGAACAGCTTCGTGGGATAGGATTCCGATCCTGTTGGCGTTTGACAGGATCGGAATCCTATCCCACGTCTACTGCCGCACCGCCGCGTTAGGAAGACCCCAGGGATTTTCGCAACAAGGCCGGCAGACGAATCGCGGGCAGCGGAGGCAGCGGCAAGCGATGCCAGTTGGGCAGCAGCAGGCAGACACCGCCGTAGACCAGGCTGAAGGTGAGGCCATAGGCGATCAGTTCCGGCCAGGTGGCCGGCCGGTGCCAGGCGCTGGCGGCTGCCAGGC
>JAGVLI010001023.1 GCA_020054355.1 Planctomycetales bacterium
CACACCACCGGCGCCACACTCGCGGCTGCGCCGCTCGTACCGCCGCGGAGCGGCGGGCTGCCATGTGCTTGGCAACGAATAAGGAGAACCCATGCAGATTCGCGGCATCATCCTGGCGGGCGGCAAGGGCACCCGGCTGGGCGAATTGACGAAAGTCACCAACAAGCACTTGCTGCCGGTCGGCCCGCTGCCGATGGTCTACTATCCGCTCAAGAAGCTGACCGGCGCGGGCATCAAGGAAATCCTGCTGGTCAGCGGCACCGAGCACATGGGCGACTTCGTCGAACTGCTCGGCTCCGGCAAGGACCACGGTTGCAATCTGACCTACCGCGTGCAGGATGAAGCCGGCGGCATCGCCCAGGCCCTGAGCCTGGCCGCGCACTTCGCCCGCGACGCCCGCAGCGTCGTCATCCTCGGCGACAACATCTTCCACGACACGCTCAAGCCGATGTTGAACGAATCGAACCAGCATGAAGACTATGCCTGGTTGGCGCTCAAGCGCGTGCCGGACCCCGGCCGCTACGGCGTGGCGGAACTGGACGGCAACAAAGTGCTGAGCATCGAGGAGAAGCCGGCCAACCCCAAGAGCGATTGCGCCGTGGCGGGCATCTACATCTACCCGCCGGATGTCTACGAGGTCATCAAGACGCTGAAGCCCAGCCGGCGCGGCGAACTGGAAATCACCGACGTGAACAACTACTACCTGAAGCACGGCCGGCTCGGCTCCTCGCTGCTGCAAGGCTACTGGACCGACGCCGGCACCCAGGATTCACTGCTGACCGCGAACCAGCTGGTCCGTGAGACCGAGCCGGTGTGGTGAAACCGGGGATCGGCTCATGGGCTTGCCAGCGGCGGCCGAAGCCCGTCTCTACTATCGCGCGGCCAAGCAACGCTATGAGGATGCCATCCTGCTCCTCGACGCTGGCCGCACGACTGGGGCGGTGTATCTGGCGGGTTATACGGTAGAATGTTATCTGAAAGCGCTGATCCTGGCGGGGGTGCCGGCTGGAAATCGTCGTGAGTTGCTCGGACAATTTCACGGCAGTCGAGCGCACAGTTTTGAATGGCTGGGAAACCTATATCGCCAGCAGGTGCGGACGCCAATGCCTGCCGACGTGAATCGGCATCTCCTGCGGGTCGCCGCCTGGTCCACGGACATGCGATACCTTACGGGATCATTGATGAAGTCCGATGCAGCCGACTTCATCTTGTCGGTCGAAGCCGTCGCTCTCTGGGCGGATGGGAGAATGTAACATGGTTGTCAAGCTGCGAACCAAACGACTCGATCCGACATTGAAATTGATCGTCGGAGTGCTCAAGCAATACGCCCAGGCCCATCCCGACGCGGAGATCGAAGTCTATCGATATAGCTCGGTATCGGTGCGCATCCGCGTCATTGACAGTGACTTCCGAGGTCAAGGCCGCGTCGAGCGGGAAGAAGAACTTTGGAAGCTCATCGAGCAACTTCCGGAGGAGGTAGTTTCGGAGATCAGTCTGCTGTTGCTGTTCACGCCCGAGGAAGCCAAAAAATCCTTCGCCAACATGGAATTCGACAACCCCGTGCCATCCCGTCTCTGACCCCCGGAATCCCGCTCCCCAGGAGTTCCCATGACGTACTGCACCAAAGTCCCGCTGTTCGCCTGGATCGTTTGCCTGCTGGCCATCGATCTGGCCGCGGGTGAGGATGCGCCCCAGGGTGTCGCGGGCGTCAAGGGCGCCGTGATCCGGCCGGGGAAGGACAAGGCGCAGCTCGAAGGCTGTCACGTTTCCAAGCCGGGCGACTATGAAGCCGCCATCGGCGACCTGATCGAGCTGGAGTACAGCTACCCCGTCGTGCCCGCCGCCATTCCGAAGAAGGTCGATTACAAGGTCACGCTCATCGGCGCGGTCGCGCCCTCGCCGCTTGGCGTTCGCAAGGTGCTGACGCCGCAGTTGCTCGGCGCGCACACGCTGGTCTTCTTCTTCGAGGCCAAGAAAGCCGGCGAGGATACCGTCACGCTCGAAATCGACGGCAAGGGCTATCCGTACAAGTTCAAGGTGATCGACAAGGGCAAGTGATAGCGCTGGCCAGCGTCACGGAGAACTTCCCATGATCGGGCAGAAACTGGCAACCTCTCTGTCGCAGCTGTATCTCGAAGACGAAACGGCCTGGCTGGAGGAAATGGCCCGGTTGGCGGCCGAGCGACGCTTTCAGGAGCTGGACGTCGAACACCTGAGCGAGTTCCTTGCCGACATGTCACGGCGCGACAAACGAGAAGTCCTGAGCCGCTTGACCAGTCTGCTCGTGCATCTGCTCAAGTGGGAACATCAACCCGAGCAGCAGTCGAACAGCTGGCGGGCGACGATCGTGCATCAGCGCGACGAACTCAAGGACTTGCTGGAAAGCGGCACGCTGCTGAACCACGCCAATGAAGTTCTGGAGAAGGCTTACGAACGCGCGGTGAAGCAAGCAGCCCTGGAAACAGGGCTGGCCGAGACCGCTTTTCCGCCGGCCTGTCCGTTTACCCTGGAAAGCGTCTTGACCGCGGAGTGAATCGCTTCGAGGCCAAGAAAGCCGGCGAGGATACCGTCACGCTCGAAATCGACGGCAAGGCCTATCCGTACAAGTTCAAGGTGCTGGATAAAGGCAAGTAACGATCCGCCTAACCGCGGTTGGAGTAGCGGCAATTCTCCTACCGATGACTGGAAGCAATCATTGTATCCTGAATACCGCTTACACACTGGCAGCTGCCGCCGTCAATCACATTGACGCTCCGGGATGGAATGCAAATGCTCGCACAGCGAAATGACTTTCTCCTGCTGCAGACCCGCGCCAAGTGGCAGATTCCCAATGAACTGCGATTGGAGCGGCCCAAAGCTTCCCTCCAGGCGGCGATTGAAGTGGTCAAAGGCATTGCTCCCGACGCGGTCTTCCGCTCGATCTCCTTCACGTACAATTGCATCGGCATGGTCGTCGCCAGTCGCAGGGTTTGGGTCGATCCCGGTCATCTGGTGCGAATTCTGAATCAGGACGGCTACCGAAGGCTGCCCGGCGTAAATGATGCTGATCGAGGTGATGTTGTCGTGTACCATGACGTTGATGGGGAAGCATGTCACGCCGGGATTGTGGTTGCAAGGAATCTGGCGATTCCCGGCGACGAGACCGATCCGTTGACGGTCCTGAGCAAATGGGGTGGCGACGGCGAGTACATCCACCAGTTGTCCAAGGTGCCGAGCTTGCTCGGCCGGCCATCCGAGTACTGGACTGACCGGAGGCATACATGACGCCGGCAGAAGCAATTGTGCGGATCGAAAGCGATGATTTCTCAGCGCTCGCGAACCTCGCGAGCAACCTCAAGACATTCCTCCGCGTCATAGCCGCGCAGCCGGAAGTGCGCTTACTTTCCTCCGAGATGCGGGACCCACAAGTGACGGCAACCGTCCTGCAGCGCGTTTTGGAATGGTGCGGTACGCCGGCAGAACCCGGCTATGAGCATCCGGCCGACGCGGCCGTTGCTGTCTTGTTGTGGTTGCTGGGCGGCAAGGACCAGGACTATGCCGACATAGGGGCTGGGCGCGTGCTGGGCTGCACTCAGTTCTGGTGGGCGCGCAAGGTGGCCGAATCGATCACCAGCGCAACCCGTTTCCATTCGGACACGGGGTCGGTGAAAACGCAGGTGGATGTCGGCTGGCCTGTTGTGGATTTTTCAGGACATGCTTGCCATTCTCTGGAAACGATCCAGCCTCTGGTACTGCCTCGCCGCGCAGCCGCCACGGTGCCAGCAGCCATTCATCAAGGGCGACAGGTCGATATCGCACCGATTTGGGGCAGCAGCTCGCTGAACCTTTTCAAGAACTTCGCGGCCGGCAACCAACTTGCAGCGCCTTTGCCAAGCGGGAAATAGGACGATGAAGCACATCTGGACTGTTCCTTGTCGCTTCTCGATCAGAGATGGGGACACGAATAATGTCTCCTTAATCGAGGTATTTGAAGAAGTCTCGGTGCCGATAGCCTCCGCCCCACCGCCGGACAACCAATTCGTACCGGCCGTCTTCGACGTTGTCACACTTTGGGCCAGAGAACTCGACGAGCAGCCGGAAATGGGATTCGGGCGCATGTCACTGATGACCCCGAGTGGTGGCATGGTCCTGGATCAGTCGTTCACTATCGATCTGCAAGCCTTTAATAGATATCGGAGCGTTGTGCGCGTGCAGGGATTTTCCGTTCAAGACTCCGGCCGTTACCAGATTCAAATCGAACGCAAAAGCAAGGACGCTAACCCCTGGGAGCCAGTCGCCAGTGTTCCTTTATGGGTGACTGTACTTCGTCAGCCGACCAGCCAATTCGCCGCGACATCTGGCCAAACCTGATTGCGCTTGTTGAAATGCCGAGCGGTGAAAAGCCGAATCGCCTTGGTTCGACTCGCTACCGTTTCAACACCGAGTCCGCGGATGGACCTGGAAGCGGAGGAAGGGGCATTACACCTCCTCCGGCCGCGACAGCAGCCGGCTCACCGCCACCGCCGCCAGCAGCAGGCCGCCGGACAGGTAGAAGGCGTAGTCGAAGCTGCCGGTCGCGTCCTTGATGTAGCCCGCCAGCTGCGGCACGAAGAAGGCGATGCCCCAGCCCAGGAACACCAGGCCGTAGTTGAAGCCCAGGTTCTTCGAGCCGAAATAGTCCGCCGTGAAGGCGGGCATCAGCGCCAGCCCGCCGCCGTATTGCCAGTAGGCCACGCCCACGAACAGGAAGAGCAGCAGGACATTGCCCGTGGCCACGATCGTCGGCGTCAGCAGCAGGCAGCCGGCCGAAACCAGGCTGTTGACGAGGTAGGCGTTGGCCCGGCCGATCTGGTCGGAATACAGCCCGGTGCCGATGCGCCCGAAGGCATTCACGAAGCCGCCGAACGAGGCCAGCAGCCAGGCGAAGGCCGCGAAGAATTCCGACGTGGCCGTCTGCTTCAGCATCGGCGTGGCGTTGGCGATTACCAGCAACCCAGACTGCGCCGAGCCGATGAAGAGAAACACCAGGCCGTAAAATTGCCAGGTCTTCAGCATCGCGGCCGGGGACCAATCACTGCTCGTCATGGCTTTCTGACTGGCCGCGGTTGACGGCGGCGCGGGCGGCGTGTAGCCCGCGGGCGGCCAGGCCAGCAGCTGCCCCG
>JAGVLI010000288.1 GCA_020054355.1 Planctomycetales bacterium
CCTGCACCGGGCGGAAGGCAAGCGCGTGGACCGGGCCGAAGTGATTGTCGAAGGAGCGCAGGAGTTGGCCCTTCTCCGGGTCCCAGACGCGGATGGTCTGGTCCTGGCTGCCCGAACAAAGGCACTTGCCGTCGGTGGAAATCGCCAGCGACAGCACCGCCCCGGAATGTCCTTTCAGCACGGCAACGTTCTGCCGGGCATCCATGTCCCAGATGCGGACGGTGCGGTCACCGCCGGCCGTGGCCAGCCGCTTGCCGCCAGGCAGCCATTGCGCGTCGTAGATCACATCCTCGTGCCCCCGGAGCTTGCCAAGCAGCTTGCGCTCCGGCCAGGACCAGAGTTCGACGATGCCGGACTCGGCGGGACTGCCCCCCGCGATGGCGAGTTGCTTGCCGTCGGGTGAGAAGGCTATTGCGTGAACGCAGTCCAGTTCGGTGGCGAGCGGAGTTTCGTCCTGGGCGTCGAAAGAGCGCAGGACCACCCCGGCCTGCGAGCCTTGCAGGTACGCCTTGCCGTCAGGAGTCACGGCGAGCGCGGTGATGGCGGGTTTGGTTCTTTCTTGTGCCGGCGCGGACGACCAAGCCGGTCCACAGCCGAGCATCAGCGCGAGACCCGCGAGACAGCGTGCGCATCGATCAGTTGAGATCATCATGCACCATCCGTTTCAGCCAGCGCACGGGTCAGCCCCCTGGTTTGCCCCATCGGATCAGCCCTGCCTCGAATATCAGGACACATCCCGCAGGGGGCTGACACCGTGCGCTCGCCATGCCGCTGAACGCTTCCACGAAGCGTCGCGAACCGAATACGACTTCGAGTGTCGCTAACCGTTTTGCAAACATTCCTTGATGACGCTGCCGCCCGCCACGACCTGGATCGGTCGGCCGTCGGCCGTGTGGAACTCGCGCTCCGGGTCGATGCCCAGCAGCGTGTAGACGGTCCGCGCCAGGTCCGTGGGCGATACTGGCCGTTCGGCGGGGCTTTCGCCGCGCGAATCGCTCTGACCGACTACCTGCCCGCCGCGCACGCCCGCGCCAGCCAGCAGGACACTGAAGGCCCGGGGCCAGTGGTCCCGCCCACCGGCCGTATTGAGCTTCGGCGTCCGGCCGAACTCGCCCATCACCATCACCAGGGTGTCCTTCAGCAAGCCGCGCTGGCCTAGGTCTTCGAGCAGCGCCGACAGGGCATTGTCCAGTTGCGGAATCTTGCCGTTGCTGCCGCCGACGAAGCCTTCCTTGAGCGTGCGGAAAATCTGCTGGTGCGTGTCCCAGGTCGGATCGGTGACGGTGACGAACGGGCAACCCGCCTCCACCAACCGCCGGGCCAATAAGCAGCTCTGGCCGAGCTTCTGCATCCCGTAGCGGTTGCGCAGTTCCGGCTTCTCGTCGCGCAGGTCGAAAGCTTTCTTCGCCTCCGGCGAGAAGACCAGGCGATACGCCTGCTCGAACTGGGCATCGCGGTCCTTGCGGACGCCGTCTTCCTCGATCTGCTTGCCGATGCGGTCGATGTCCGCGAGGAAATCGCGACGCCGTTCCAGCCGCGAGACGGGCAGTTCTCCCGGCGCTTCCAGGTCGCGGACCTGGAAGCCGGGCTTGCTCGGATCGCCCGTGACGGCGAACGGCCGGTTGGCGATGGGCAGGTAGCCGTTGCCTTCCTGCACGGACGGCGTGGGAATGGCAATGTACGGCGGGAGCAACGGCTTGCCGCCGCGCGTGTGCGCCACGACCGCGCCGTAACTGGGGTACTGCACCACGGGCGAGGGCTTGTAGCCGGTGAGCAGGTAAGTGCTGCCGAAGTTGTGCTCGCCCAGCTCGGAGGTCATCGAGCGGATGATGCATGCTTTATCGGTATGCTGGGCCAGGCGCGGGAAGTATTCACAGATGTCGATGCCTGGGACCTTGGTCTTGATCGGGCTGAAAGGCCCGCGCACCTCGGTCGGGGCGTCGGGTTTCAGGTCGAAGGTGTCGAGGTGGCTGGGGCCGCCATCGAGCCAGATCAGGATGCAGTTGGGCAGCTTGGCCTTATCGTTGGCCCGCAGCCGGAAGGCGTCGGCCAGACCCAGGCCGAAAGCAGAGAGGCCGCCGACCCGCAGGAACTCGCGGCGCGTGATGCCGTCGCAGCGTGGCATAGTGGAAACTCCTCCATCTCGTGGGTTACGATTCCAATCGTGACAATTTCCATTGGTTGTCACGATTGGAATCGTGACCCACGGACAACCGGCACCCGGAAAATGATTTGGTGCTCAGTGATTGCAGCAGAACTCCGTGGCGTTCAGCAGCGCCCAGCAGAAATCTTCCAGCAAGCGCTTGCGTTCTTCCTCGTTGCGCGCACTCAGCTTGCCCTTCCAGTGAGCCAGTTCCTGGATCGAGGGCTTCCGACTGACGGCAAGCTGATAAAGCTGCGTGATGATCGCATCGTCGCCGTGCTTCTCGGCCACCAGCAGGTGCAGCCGGCCGCGCGGATCGGCGATCTTGTCGTTGAGCCAGCTGCCGTTGATCTTGTGCAACGTCAACGGCAGCGAGCCGGCGGCGGTCCCGTCCGCGGTACAGCCGTTGTTTCGGTCGCAGCGGCCGAGCAGGTCGAGCGACACCGACGGGACTCGCGAATCCATCAGCGAGATGGCGGCGACCACTTCGGGCGTACCCTGAAACTTCTCCGCAACGCCAGTGACTCGACTGACCGCATCGACCATCACCACCGGCGGCAGGGGACGGACCAGCGCCTTGGAGTAGAAGCGGTCGTCGGTACGGTTGCCCGGCAGCGACAGCGAGCCGCGCTGATAGGCGGCCGAGGCCGTGATGGTCCGCAGCGTGTGCCGCACGTCGAAGCCATGTTTCACGAAGTCCTTCGCCAGGGCGTCGAGCAGTTCCGGATGAGTGGCCGGATTGGTCGAGCGATGGTCGTCCACGGGTTCGACCAGACCCCGGCCCATCAGTTCACGCCAGAGACGATTGACGGCAGCGCGGGCGAAGAACGGGTTCTTCGCGCCGGTCAGCCAGTCGGCCAGCTGCTGGCGGGCATCGCCGGCTTCGTGGAGAAAGCGCTCTCCTGGAATGCGCGGCACCGCGTTCTTGCCGGTCTTGGGGTGGATGACCTCGCCGCGTTCCTGAAGGTGAATGTTTTGCCCGCGACTGAGCTTGGCGAAGATCATGGCCAGGCCGTGGTAATCGTCCTGGGTCCAGCGGTCGAGCGGGTGGTTGTGGCAGTTGGCGCACTGCAAGCGGACACCCAGCCAGACCTGGCTGAGATGCTCGGCATGGGAGCGCGGATCGCCTGCCACTCGGCTAAAGTTCACCGGCCCGACGAGATGTCCGTCGCCCAGGGCCAGAATCATCTCTCGGGCCATCTTGTCCAATGGGGTGTTCTTCTGGACTTGCTCGCGAATCCAACCGTGAAACACCGTCACCCCTTGCGGCCCCAGGCGGTTGCGTTCGATCCGCAGCAGGTCGCCCCACTTGTACGACCAGTGATCGACGAACTCCGGCCGCGCCAGCAGGCGTTCGACCAGCTGGTTGAACTTGTCGGGAGCACGGTCGGCCAGAAACGCCTCCACCTCGCGCGGCGTTGGCAGCGTGCCGATCAGGTCGAGATAGACGCGGCGCACCAGCACTTCCTCGTCTGCCCGCGCGGAGTGCGGCAAATGCAGCTGATCGAGGGTTTTGTTAATCTGTTCGTCAATGAAGTTGACGTGCGGCCGGGCGCTGCCTTGCGGCTTCGCTTCGTTGACCGGCACCAGCGCGGTCACGCAGCCGACTTCGCCCAGGAAGCGGACCATCAAGACGTTCTGGCCGCGGCGCAGCGCCGTGACTTCTCCCTTGGGGGAGCAGCGCAAAGCCGCGCTGTCCGCAGGAGTGAACACCGCCCAGCGGGTCACATCTTCCTGGCTGCCATCGGCGAAGCGGGCCGTGACCTTCACCTGAAACTTCTGGTTCACGTCGGAGAGTGTTTGCGAACTGGGCGACACTTCCAGCGCTTGCAGGATTCGGCCCCGGTCGAGCGGCGCGCCCGCCTCGATCCAGTCGAGCAGCAGGCGGTAGCCTTCGCTCTCCTTGCCCAGCCGGTGGCCGCCCTCGTGGGGCAACTGGCGGGTCGGCTTGGTCAGCAGCAGGCTCTTTTCGGGCTTGGCCAGGTTGATGCGCCGCCCGCGAAACTCGTGCAACAGCGATTCGGCATCGAGTTGCGGATCGTAGCCGAGCAACGACAGCCGCAGGTCGCCCCGGCCGATCGCCGCGCCGTGACACGCGCCGGTATTGCAG